>NZ_JAMPPJ010000004.1:0-235681 GCF_028481025.1 Providencia sp. PROV150
GAGGTTGTTGACAAAGTGGGATAAAAGCGTGGTTTTTCCCACTTTGTGTTATCAGCCGAAAATCAATAAATTGATTTTCCTAATTTATTTTCAAAACCTATTCGACTTGCCGCTAAACATAATATGTTTGTCAGCACTCTTACTGTTGTTATTGAAATAATACAGAAATACCACTAAGTGCCAGTAAAACTCCCATGACTAAATTAAACCGCTTTAATGTCTTAGGTTGTTTTAGCCTTTCTCTTAATTTACTACCAAACATAGCCCAGATAGCAACACATGGCCAATTGATGGCTGCAAATATGACAGCGACTTGCAACATTGATAAATAAGGTGAAATTGTATTGGTATACATCGCCATTCCAGAGACTGCCATCATCCAGGCTTTAGGATTTATCCATTGAAATAACGCCGCTTCTAAGAAAGTTAGTGGTTTAATTTCTTGGTTATTTGTCTGTGCAATTGAATGGCTAATAGTGGTTTTCCATGCAAGCCAGAACAAATAAATAATTCCAAAATATTTTAATATCGAATAAACCATAGGGGATGATTGAATCAATGCGCCCACCCCTAGCCCTACTGCCACTAACATAATAAGAAAGCCAATTGATACTCCAAATGAATGAGGTAATGTTTTTCTAAATCCAAAATTAATACCTGAAGCAAGTAACATAATATTATTTGGGCCTGGGGTTATGGATGTCACAAAGGAAAACAATGATAAAGCCAAAAGAGTTTCTATGTTCATGTTGTTATCATCTTTAAAAGGGACAATTAACGCTGTGCGTGACTGGCGACGGTGAAGTCAAAACAGTTTAAAATTGAATCAAATAATGTGCTTTATCTTTGCGTGCTTACGGGCAAGAAGGGGACATATTGCGAGTAGGTGCTAGCGGGATATAATATATATTAAAATAAATAATTTAGTTATTAATAATGATGTGTTAATTGTAGTCAGCGGTTTTCAATTGATGGTCAGGAGGGTGCTGCCATATCATACTAATAATATTATTTTTAATAAAAGACCCATAATGAATGGGCCTTTTTCACAAATATAAATTTAATATTATCAGTACCGATTAATCATCAAAATACCAATAACCATTATTAACGAGCGCAGTAAGCAGTGCGATGAAATTAACATCATCAATGGCATCAGCTAAATTTTCGCTATTAACGGCATCATAGCGGCATAAACTATCAGCGGCCTCATAACACTCAGTTTCCAAGCATTCACCATTAACAAAAAATTGGTCGCCAACGCGTAATGCTCTGAGACCATTTAATTTGTATAATGTTTCTTGCTGAGTTTTTAGCAAATCATAGATTTCTTCTTGCTCATAAGGCGGTTCAGGTGGCGCAATGTCTAACTCGTGGCGTGATTGGGAGATAAACTCACCTAACCATTTGCGAAAGAGCTCAGGGTCATTAATGAGTGATTCCATCATCTCACGCAGCTTAATTTGTTCACCTTGCAAGATCTCCGCGGGGTTATCACGGAATGATAAATCAGGGTCACTATAGCGGTAGCTGCCTAAATCGTTAGAAATTAAGTGATCGGCAAAGCTACTGATTAATTCACGAGTATTTGGTGCACGAAAGCCAACCGAGTAATTTAATGAAGGTTCAATGGCGTAGCCTTCATGTGGGAACCCAGGTGGAATGTACAAAATATCGCCGGGTTCCATTTCTTCGTCTATGATGGCATCGAAAGGTTGTACTTGCAGTAAGTCAGGGTGCGGGCAATGTTGTTTCATTGGGATTTTTTCGCCCACGCGCCAACGACGGCGGCCTTCACCTTGAATAATAAATACATCGTATTGGTCGAGGTGAGGACCTACACCACCGCCGGGGACCGAGTAGGAGATCATTAAATCGTCCATTCGCCAGTCTGAAAGTACACGGAATGGTTTCATCAACGCAGAGCTTGGGTGATGCCAATGGTCAACAGCCTGAACTAAAATAGACCAATTTTCTTCACCGAGATGGTCATAGCTTTCAAATGGGCCATGGCCAACTTGCCAAATCCCTTCTTTATGGCTAACTAAACGGCTATCAACCTCATCTTCCATCGCCAAACCTGCAAGTTCGTCAGGCGAGATAGGGTCAATAAAATTTGCAAACCCTTTTTTGATAAGCAGTGGGCGCTTCTGCCAGTGACTGTCGAGGAAACTTTGCCAGTCGAGATTTAGTTTGTAATCCATCTTATTGTCCCTTGGAGCTGCTAAATATAGCTAATCAGTTTATTGCAATATACCCGGTCTCAATACTACAAAATGACCTATATGTGTAATGGTATGATGTTAAATAAACTTTATGAAAAACATATAGTAAAGGTTTATCTTGAGAGTAAACCAATCAGTTACCCTAAATTACTTTTCATAAAACACTTCACAAATAGTATACCGGAAATGGTTTGTAAAATAGGGGGTAAACGGACACATATCACAGATTAACTATCTTCAATCATAGATTGCTGCCTAAATGTGACGGATAAACGCGCTCCGCCAAGAGGGCTGTCACTAATTATGATTTCCCCGTCATATTGGTCGATAATATCCACTGCAATAGATAAGCCTAAACCTTGACCTGGGCGAAGGGTGTCTGCGCGTTGCCCTCGAACGAAGATCAAACTACGTTTGCTTTCAGGCACCCCTGGGCCGTCATCATCGACAACTAATGTTAAGCTATCAGCACCTACAACAGCACTAACTTCAACAAATTCAAGGCAATACTTACACGCATTTTCCATGATATTACCCATCACTTCCATAAAATCATTGGGTTGACCCAGCCATGTTGTTTCAGGAGAAACATTAACCGTTATAGAAACCCCTTTGTGCTGATAAACTTTATGTAGGGCACTTGCAAGGCTATCTAGTATTGATGGGACAGATGAAATTTCACGTAGCATCATGTTTTCATCACCTTGCGTTGATGCGCGGTGTAAATAATAACCCACCTGTTGAGAAATACGGCCAATTTGTTCAAGCATGATAGGCTCTGCTTGTTCAATGTTCATTTGTTTGCCTGAACGAAGTAGCCGCAATGTCGACTGTAAAACAGCTAAAGGTGTCTTTAAACTGTGTGTTAAATCAGAAAGTGTGGTGCGATATTTACTGTAGCGTTTTCGTTCATTCGTTAACAAAATATTAAGGTTGCGTACTAGGCCGCGAAGCTCATACGGTGGGTTCTCATCCAGAGTATCCCGTTCACCTTTTTCTAGGCTACTGAGTTGTGATACTAATGATTTAATTGGCCGTAGACTCCAATAAGCAGCTAGCCATAATAACGGGATGACTAAGATTAAATTAGCCAGCAAAACATAACCAAACCACTCCCAAACTAACCCGGTATTTTGTAAGTCTTGTGGTAGAGTATCTACAACGACGATGGTGAGCGGGGGTAGGTTTTCACTTGCTGCATATTGGTTGACGGACACGGAATGAGTCAGCGGTTCGTCATCGTTATCCATGTCATCTAACTTTGTATTGAATTCGGGGTTATCGTCTAGGAGCTGGCGGGTTTCACGAATATCCGTATCAATTTCATATAAGCCCTCTTTTTTTAGCCAATCATTACGGATCAGCCGTTCAACGCTAGGCACATCACGTTG
Source organism: Providencia sp. PROV150 (assembly GCF_028481025.1). Lineage (NCBI taxonomy): Bacteria > Pseudomonadati > Pseudomonadota > Gammaproteobacteria > Enterobacterales > Morganellaceae > Providencia > Providencia sp. PROV150. The sequence continues at coordinate 3,617 of NZ_JAMPPJ010000004.1, forward strand.
GCGCCATAGCACAAGCCCTTGTTCATCATAAATAATAACCAAAGTTGGGTTATTCAAAGTAAAATTTGGTGGGACTCGGATGTCAATTTTATTATTTTGCCATTGGGCTAGGCTATAAATTAAGTTACTTTGGCTACGTAATAAGGTGTAAGTCGTTTTATCAAAACTAATTAAATACCCCAAAATCGCAACAATACCATAGGATAAAGTGAGCGCTAAGATTACCGCTGATGTTGCACAAAGAAAACGTGCTCGTAGCGAAAGGGGTTTGAACTTAAATTTACTTAGCCACATATTAGCCATTCACATCAAAACGATAGCCTTGACCGCGTACAGTAACAATTACATCATCACTATGGAATTGTTGAATTTTTTTGCGTAATCGGCCCATTAAAACATCGATAGTATGACTTTCTCTAAGTTCGGCATCTGGATAAAGCTGGCGCATTAGCGAGTCTTTGCTAACCACTTTTCCATTATTGCGGAGCAGTGTTTCAATAATGGTGTATTCAAAAGCCGTTAATTTGACGGTTTCACCATTAACTGTAAATTCTTTACGTGAGAGGTCAATAACGAAATTACCTAATTCGAGAACTTGTGAAGCGAGACCGCTATTTCTGCGCATTAAAGCTTGCATACGGGCGACCAGCTCTTCTAGCTGGAAAGGTTTCGTCACGTAGTCATCTGCACCACTGTTTAGCGCTTGTACTTTTTCTTGCCAACTCTCCCGAGCCGTCAATACTAAAAGTGGAATATTGACGTGCTCACCACGCCAGCGTTTTATCATGGAAAGCCCGTCTTCATCAGGTAAGCCCAAATCGACAACCGCGATATCTGGACAACTTTCGTGTAAAAAATAGTCAGCTTCTTTTGCGTCTTCAGCGGAGTCAACCTGATGACCCAGATCTTTAAGCTGTACGGTTAAATGGTGGCGAAGTAACGCATTGTCTTCGACAATAAGAATACGCATCGGAAACCCTCACATTGAAAAGAGATAGCTACAACTGATTCAAATAGTAGCACTAGTTACGCTATGGTAAAAAGAGTTCTGAATAACGACAAGAGATTAAGTAAATATAAATCAAACGAACCGGAAAAATATTTTATCTATATTTATCTCTAGATAATTTAGCATAAGGAATAGAACGGGGAATTCAGAATGATAATTAAAAAGGGCGACTTAGAAGCCGCCCATTTTGAAAATATTGAGACTATTTTAGTTCGTCAATAAAAGTGACAGCGTAACCGATATAGTTAGCCGGTGTCATTTCTTTTAAACGCACTTTTTCGTGTTCTGGCAAATCTAAACCATCAATAAATTGTTTCATCCCTTCAGCGGTAACGCGTTTGCCACGGGTCAATTCTTTGAGTTTTTCATATGGTTTTTCAATACCATAGCGGCGCATTACAGTTTGAATAGGCTCAGCTAATACTTCCCAGTTTTGGTCTAATTCATCCAGTAAATGCTGTTCATTAACTTCTAATTTGTTTAAGCCTTTCATGGTTGATTGATAAGCAATCAATGCATAACCTAGGCCGACACCGAGATTACGTAATACAGTCGAGTCCGTTAAGTCACGCTGCCAGCGAGAAACAGGGAGCTTGCTCGCTAAATGACCTAAGACGGCATTTGCTAACCCTAAGTTACCTTCAGAGTTTTCAAAATCAATCGGGTTCACTTTGTGTGGCATGGTAGAAGAGCCAATTTCACCAGCGATTGTTTTTTGTTTGAAGTGATTTAATGCGATGTAGCCCCAAATATCACGGTCGAAATCTAACACGATAGTGTTAAAACGAGCGACACAATCAAATAACTCAGCAATATAATCATGAGGTTCAATTTGCGTGGTGAATGGGTTCCATTGGATGCCCAAAGACGTAACGAAGGTTTCGCTAAATTCGTGCCAGTTAACTTCAGGGTAAGCGACCATGTGGGCATTATAGTTACCAACTGCGCCATTAATTTTACCTAAAATTTCAACTTGTTGCAGCTGACGGAATTGGCGTTCCAAACGATAAGCAACGTTGGCAAACTCTTTACCAATGGTGGAAGGCGTTGCAGGTTGGCCGTGAGTACGCGATAGCAACGGCAAATTGCGGTACTCATGAGCCATTGTTTTGATTTTATCAATAATTTGACGCCATTGTGGCAGTAATACTTCTTCGCGAGCAGTTTTCAGCATTAATGCGTGCGAAAGGTTATTAATATCTTCTGAAGTACAAGCGAAGTGGATAAATTCAGAAACTGCATGAAGAGCAGGGATGTTGGCTACTTTTTCTTTTAGGAAATATTCTACAGCTTTCACATCATGGTTGGTTGTGCGTTCAATTTCTTTGATACGCATTGCGTCTTTTTCACAGAAGTTCGCGACAATTTCATCTAAGTAAGCGATTGCGTCAGCGTCAAATGAAGGAACTTCTTTGATTTGAGCGGTTGCAGCCAGTTTTTGTAGCCAGCGAACTTCAACTTGTACGCGAAATTTCAGTAAACCAAACTCACTAAAAATAGTGCGTAAAGCGCTGACTTTATCACCGTAACGGCCGTCAATCGGGGATACAGCGGTCAGTGAGGATAATTCCATTGGTAGCAACTCCAGATTTAAAGGTGAGACAAAATATCTTTCGCCTGATTAGCCAGACGATTGCGAGAGAACATGAGTTGGATACGACTTCCACCAACTTGTTGCCAAAGCACTGCGCAGCGAATACCTGCGAGCAAAGTGGCTCTAACTTTTGCTTGAACGAGTGTATTTTTGAGAATGTCTGGGGAACCAGTGACTTGAATTCGAGGCCCTGCAGGGCTGACTACGTCGACGTAAATACCCGCAAGTGCGTTAAACACACCTTCAGAGAGCGGTTCAAAATAGTCAGCTTGGCGCTCAAATTGTTCAATACGTTGACCAAGTTGGTTCATCGCTTCTTGATTTTTATTAAGACGGCGCTCAAGTACCATAATACTTAACATATAACGTGTCATTTCAGCGGATAAACCACTGTTACCGCCTGTTAACATGCCTAACATGGCATTGAGACCGGTCTTTAAATTTTCGGCATCATTACCAAATACATCCAAAGTTGATTTTGGATTCATATTGGTGAGGCAATTGACCATGGTTTCAGTGTCTTTCTCGAGACAAACACCTTCATGTGCGAGTTTTTGAACCATCGCGCTTGCTTGGCAGATACCCGCTAAAGCAAGCGTAATGTCGTAATAGTTTTTTGCCACATTTACTCCTGAATACGGGCTTCAATAATACCGCCACCGAGACAGACTTCATCGATATAAAATACGGCGGATTGACCTGGAGTGACAGCCGCGACTGGGTAGTCAAATGCAACTTCAATGCGATCATCACTTAATGGGGTTATCGTACAAGGGATATCCGCTTGACGATAACGTGTTTTTACTACACAACGTAGTGGTTCAGTCATTGTTTTACGGTCAACCCAATGTAATTGCTGAGCAATTAACCCAACAGACATTAACCTAGGGTGTTCATGGCCTTGAGCAACGATAAGAATATTGTTTTCAACGTCTTTATCGACAACATACCAAGGTTCTTCAGAGCCCTCTTTTGTACCACCGATACCTAAACCTTTACGCTGACCTAAGGTGTGGTACATCAAACCTTCATGTTGACCAATTGTTTCGCCATCGACAGTGACGATAGGGCCGGGTTGAGCAGGTAAGTAGCGGCCTAAAAAGTCGCGAAACTTACGCTCACCAATGAAACAAATCCCTGTAGAGTCCTTTTTTTTCGCAGTAACTAAGCCAATTTCTTCGGCAATACGGCGTACTTCAGGTTTTTCGAGCTCACCAACTGGAAAAAGGCTTTTAGCGACTTGCTCGTGACTCAGGGTATATAAAAAATAACTTTGGTCTTTGTTGCTATCTAAGCCACGTAATAATTGGCTTTTACCATCGATATCACGGCGACGCACATAATGACCAGTGGCAATGTAATCTGCGCCTAAATCTTCAGCAGCAAATTCTAAGAAAGCTTTAAATTTGATTTCTTTGTTGCAGAGAATATCTGGGTTCGGTGTGCGACCAGCTTTATATTCAGTTAAAAAATGTTCGAAGACATTGTCCCAATATTCAGCAGCGAAATTAATGGTATGAAGTTCAATACCCAGTTTGTCACACACGGCTTGCGCATCGGCAAGGTCAGCCGCAGCTGAGCAATATTCTGTGTCGTCATCTTCTTCCCAATTCTTCATAAACAGACCAGCAACCTGATACCCTTGTTGCTGTAGCAAGTAAGCGGATACAGAGGAGTCAACACCACCGGACATACCGACGATGACTTTTTTTTGGCTGTTATCTGACATGGTACTATTATTTGACATGGAAATATCTCACTGCGGAAAAATCAAGCCCCATACTTTAGCATGTTGTTCCCGCATTACACCAGAGTTAGAGGGGAATATTATTGCTTGGTGAAATCTTCACCAAGCAGAAGTTTAGTGCTTAACGATAATGATCGCCGTAAGCTGTTAAGATATCGAGAGGATAATGTTTTCCTGTGAGAAAACAGCGTAAACTTTCAGCCACTAATGGTGAACGCAGGCAGTTGCTATCTATAATTTCTTGGGCGGTCAGCCAGTGGCATTCGCTAATATCACTGTCTTGTGGCTGTGTTTCACAAATGGATTCAAGTTCTACGGCGAACAAAAAGCGGATAAACTGGGTTTTATCTGGGGCAATCCATTGGTGAATTTTAATTAATTGTGTTGGTGTGGCTTTGATTCCAGTTTCTTCTAGTAATTCACGTTCGGCGGCTTGCAAAATCGTCTCACCAGCTTCTAAGTGCCCAGCGGGTTGATTCCAAGTGGGTTTGTCATTTATCCACTCTTCCACGACTAAAAATTTGCCTTGAGCATGCACAACAGTTGCTACAGTCACATTAGGTTTAAACAACAGTTATCTCCTTCCATTCGCCAACTGAAAGATTTCCCAAATTAAATTCACCAATCTGATAGCGAATTAGCCTAAGTGTTGGAAAACCTATATTTGCCGTCATACGACGGACTTGCCGATTACGTCCTTCATATAAGGTGATTTTTAACCAACTGGTCGGGATATTTTTACGTTCCCGTATAGGCGGGTTTCTTTGCCATAGCCATTCTGGTTCATCAACTAGTTCGATCCCTGCGGGGAGCGTTGGACCATCATTTAATGTTAATCCTCGCCGAAATTTTAGCAATGCATCTTCGCTGGGAATACCCTCTACTTGAGCATAGTATATTTTCCCTGTTTTTTTCTGTGGTTGCGTTAAACGGGCCTGTAGTTTTCCATCATTAGTTAAAATTAATAAGCCTTCACTGTCCCTATCAAGGCGTCCTGCTGCGTATACATCGGTGATTGGAATATATTTTTTTAATGTATCGCGGCCTTGTTCATCAGTAAATTGAGGTAAAACATCAAAGGGTTTGTTAAATAAAATGATTTTAGTTGGTGTTTGCGAACTAACCGAAATCCGCTTAGTTCTATGCTTTAACGCAGTAGAGGTTGGCGAGTAACGATTTTTTTTCGGAACTGATTTTTTGTTCGGTCTGTTCATGGTCATTCAATGAGAATTTATTGGTTTTAATTTATGGCGGTTTATCCTATCTAGTGTAGGAGATTTAGCGGTTTGATCCTAGAACGTATTTTTCATGGCGATGTAATATTTAATTAACAACTTTAAAAACATTTAAATCAATAAAAACAATTTTTCATTTAAAAATAAGTACATATGAGTTTATTTGGATGACGATAGTGTGAGCGGAACGTATTTTTAATTTGAGTTAACTTGCTAGTATTATTTGTTGTTAGAAAAATATTTTAACAAAAGTTAAGTCATTCGCTCAAATGCGTCGTTGACAACTTTTCATCGTGGTTTGATTTATTTCTAATAATGGAATGCTTAAATTAATTTATTGATTTAACAGTGTTTATAAATAGTTATTTGATTAACTTACAAGATAAAACAGTACGTTAAATGCGATCGGCATTGAAGCTTAGATGAGTAATCATTGGCGTTCGACGCAGATTGAAGTAGTATTGACACGTCTCTTACAAAAAATTAACAAGCAAAATACGCAAGTGAAAGGAGAGGTTAATGGAAAGCAAAGTAGTAGTTCCGGCAGAAGGCGCTAAAATTACCATTGATGCAAAAGGCAAGCTAAACGTTCCGAACAACCCAATTATCCCTTATATCGAAGGTGACGGCATTGGTATCGATGTTACACCAGCAATGTTAAAAGTGGTTGATGCGGCAGTTAAAAAAGCCTACAACGGTGAGCGCAAAATTTCTTGGATGGAAGTTTACACCGGCGAAAAATCTACACAAATTTATGGTAAAGATGTTTGGTTACCAGAAGAAACCCTCGATTTAATCCGTGATTACCGTGTTTCAATTAAAGGTCCTTTAACAACTCCTGTTGGTGGTGGTATTCGTTCCTTGAACGTTGCACTACGTCAACAACTTGACCTGTATATCTGTTTACGTCCTGTTCGCTACTACAAAGGCACGCCAAGCCCAGTTAAACAACCTGAATTGACGGATATGGTTATTTTCCGTGAAAACTCTGAAGATATCTATGCGGGTATTGAGTGGAAAGCGGGTAGTGCAGAAGCAGACAAAGTTATTAAATTCCTGAAAGATGAAATGGGTGTGACTAAAATCCGTTTCCCACAAGACTGTGGTATTGGTATTAAACCTTGTTCAGAAGAAGGCACAAAGCGTTTAGTTCGTGCAGCAATTGAATATGCTATTGATAACGGCCGTGATTCAGTGACTTTGGTTCATAAAGGTAACATTATGAAATTCACTGAAGGTGCATTTAAAGATTGGGGATACCAATTAGCACAAGAGGAATTCGGCGGTGAATTATTAGATGGCGGCCCATGGGTTAAAATTAAAAACCCTAAAACAGGCAAAGATATCATTGTTAAAGATGTTATTGCAGATGCTTTCTTACAACAAATCCTGCTGCGCCCAGCTGAATATGATGTTATCGCGTGTATGAACCTAAATGGTGACTACATTTCTGATGCATTAGCAGCACAAGTTGGTGGTATCGGTATTGCACCAGGTGCGAATATTGGTTCTGAATGCGCATTATTTGAAGCAACGCACGGTACTGCACCTAAATATGCAGGCCAAGACAAAGTTAACCCAGGCTCTATCATCCTTTCTGCTGAGATGATGCTGCGCCACATGGGCTGGACTGAAGCGGCTGATCTAATCGTTAAAGGTATGGAAGGCGCAATCGAAGCTAAGACTGTAACCTATGACTTCGAACGTCAATTAGAAGGCGCTAAATTACTGAAATGTAGCGAATTCGGTGACGCAATCATTAAACACATGTAATTTATTACGTGGTGTGATTAATAACGGGAGCCTAAAAGCTCCCGTTTATTTTTTGTTCAATTAAAATTTTCCCTAAAACCCCCCAAAAATCCCTCCCCAAAACGGCTCAAAAAATAGGCTATTTAGATCGCGATAATTTGCCATTCTTTACCTCGGTCATCATTATATTTATCAGTCATTTTCTGTGACTTATGGCCAAGAAGTTTCTGAATATTGATACCTTGTTCTCGATAGAGTCTTTCCGATAAAGAACGTTGTTCATGAAATGAAGGTGCGGATCTTTCTGGCCATGTTAAACCACCATGTTCAAGACGCTTATAGACTCTTATAAACGCTTATAAATGTCTATATGACATACAACTGGGGTTGTTAAGTTAGCTTAAACACTTTAATATGATCGCAGCTATCTTAAGCATATTGCTTAATTACCCGTCAAAATGTCATTAATCTAAACTAACAAGGGGGCTATATGAGAACTGAACATACCAGATCTGTACAAACAATTAGCCATGCAACAGAACTTGTTAATACATTTTTTGATGATAATACTGAAAAGTTTTTCTCTGTTCGTCGCCTTAGTATGAGAAAGGATCCGAATAGACAGTTGTTTATTGTTACTATCGAAAATGATAACAAAAGCGATGAATATGAAATTGTTCCTTTTGCTGAGTTATCATATCGCCAAAAAAAGATTAATATAGTCGTTGACCCTAGCACGCAATATCCAGAACTAAATCAAAGCATAACTGATGTGATTGAAAAAATTAAATCTTCAATTCTTGGTTACATGTCAAATTATCAGAAGTTGTCTGTCCATTAATAAGATAGTGAGAATGGAATGGCTCCAAACTTTACCAGTAGTTACTCAAAGGATCTGAATAGAAAGCCAGAATGTGAAAGAGAAGATGAGATAGAGTCTTTCCATTATCTTACTGTTGAGGGCGATTTACTAAAAATCACGGAATACGCTCTTACTGGCAGCGAGTTTCATTATTACTCTAAAATTGTCGCATTAGGTTGTACTACTGAAGGTTTTTATGCAGACCATGCTGAGTTTTTGAGAAGTCACCGATTTTCTGATGAACATATCATTGGTGAGCTGCTTGAGTTAGGAATGCACGCGGAAGAAGATGATACTTTAATTGGGCGTGTTGCTTATAATGACTTCACTTTTTTTGATGGTTCAGCGATAAAGACAGGCAAGCAAATTAGGGGCGTGGCTATTCTTGATGATTATCAGGCTGGTGGCGTAGCTCGTAATGTTTATAAGTGCTTGTTACTGAAGCATGAATATATAGTATGTGATAACTTACAAACTATAGGTGGTGGTTCGTTGTGGGTGTCTGGCATGACCAGTATTGGTGAAGTAAGGATCTATGATACCATCCAAAAAAAATTCATTGATGTGCTATCAAAGGCTGGCTGTGGGTACAACGGTATAATCCCGTGGAGTGCAGAAGGCTTATCTCAAGCGGATATCGCTAAATGGGAGCCTAGGAAGTTATCAATGGACTCATGTCACCATATAGTAAACATTATCAGCAAAGATAGAATTTACAATATTGACTAATGTATTAACAGCTAAACCCACTTCGTTGGGTTTTTTATTGCCTAAGTAGAGGGGCCTCACCCAGAGACCTTATTTCTTCGGGCATGGCCATGCACTAATAAATGAATCCACTACTTGATGACTTGCTTGCTTGTTACGAGCTTCAGGTGAATTCTTTAGGTGTTTGGCCGCAACATCCATAGCTTGGTTCAAAGTAACACTACGTGGTGGGCAGAAAAGAATGCCTGAACCAAGGTCAAATGTTCCTGCAATATAGCCCGAGTACATACCCGATTTAACAACATCGTTAGCATCTAACAGAGTGTCATTCATTAGACGCTCCCTTGCTTGACTATATTCATGCACAGAATTCCCATCCCAAAGGTAATTTTGAGCAAAAAGTGGCATAGGGATTAGTAGGAGAAGTAAAAGTTTTTTCATTAGAAGTCTCAGAGAATAATTAATATTTTAGTGTTTTGGTAGGGCGCAAAATATCATATTTTCTTATACTTTAAAAATGACAAGTCTAGCTGCCTAATTCAGCGGTTTTTATTGCCTGAACTCTGCATCTATCCTAGAATTTACGTACTTAACTTAAATATGGTGATGTATGAAAAAGGGATTGGTGGTATTGCTTTTAGGTCTAGCTTCGTTTAGCTCATTTGTCAGCATTGCGAGTGTTGGCGCTAATGAACGGCCTGAAATTACAGAAGATGATGTAGTGCCAGATATGGCGGCAAGTATTAATCGACAGAAAGCACTTCTATGTGGTGCGTTTGAAAAACATGGCAACATACGTACTTGTAAGCGTTTAGTTGATAACATGGTTGCTTTGGCTTATTCCCAAGGCGAAGCTAGCATGGGCTGTAAGTTAAAAGCAGATGACCCGAAGTATAAGGAAATACCAAATATTGAAGAATACTGCGATAAAGCTAAGAGTCTAATTAGCAACCTAAGCCCTAATGATTAACCTGCTTCGGCAGTTTTTTTGTTATGAGCATCGATTAAGGATATATCCAAGACTCGGGTTTATCATAAATACCACATTCATCATCCATTACTTTAGCATGTAGTTTTTTGGCGATTTCTAGCATTTTTATATAGAGGGCAGTATCAGGCCATTTGGTATAAATCCTACCTTCGTACCAGTCAAGCCAAGGTTCTTCGTAGGTGCTATTACCGAACCATAAAGCGTTAAACTCATCGTTAATAGCATTTATTTTTAGCTCTGGGTCTTGTTCAACAAGAGCTAGCCACTCATCGCTACTGATTGGATTACTTTCACTATCAAACCAGCATTCAGCGCGAGTAATATGAAATTCTACACCCATACAGTCATCCTTATTAAATTAGTGAAAATAAAATATCACTTAAATACATAATCTGAAAGTGTGCTTTGCTTCAATTTGCATCCTCGCTAGGCTAACATTACTGAAACTAATTGATGGGATGGTGAGATGAAAGGATACGTAGTTGCTAGTTTGCTAATGATGACGTGCTTTGGTTCTGTTGCTGAAAATAATAAAGATACCGCTCCATTCGGGTTTAAATGGCAAGCATCGGTAGATGAAGTCAAAGAAAGTATTTCTGGCAATTACATCATTGTTAGTGAGGAAGTTAGTTGCCCAATAAGCAAGTTAAAGCTAATTAAGGCTAATGAAGAACACACAGGCAGTTGGGTGTATGAATTAGGGTTCTTTACTCCAAGGTCAGGCGATAATTTCATAGGATTGAACGAGGTTAGCTATAGCAAATCATCAAAAGATAAAAAAGCTATTGATGAGGATTTTAAAAATGTACGGGCTGAGCTCACAAGCCGCTATAAAGAAAAAGCCAACGAGAACAACACGCCAGATGAAATGTCATTCACCTATAATAGTCCTTATGTAACTGGTTTACTTGCATACGAGGATGGCTATGCAGGTTGGCAGGTAACCGCGATTGTACTAAACACACCGACTTTAGATAGAAAAGAGTGGGCCGAGGTGTACGATAAAGCAAAATCTGAGTGCTTTAAGTAGTAAGATAAATAGTTAGTGTTAATTTCTGTCTAGCCCGTCCTTGGGCTAATTTCATTGCATTACCCAGCGATCATTGACCCAACTGGCAGGGCTGTCTTCAATATTTACAACCCAATCAGTTGAAGGTAGCAACGAAGTTAACTGTGAAAGTGCGTCAAGCCAATACTCAATTGATTCCATCAGTATACCCCAGCAGTGATACCAGGGATATTATCAATGCAGCAATGCGTGGGTTAAATACTATTTGGCGTGACGGTTACCGGTATTATAAAGCAGGCATCATACTATCTGATTTTACTGATTCAGATGTTACTCAGTTTGATATGTTTTCAACACAAAAGCCATTTCGTAATAGCGATGAGCTAATGAAAACATTAGACGCCATTAATAAGAGCGGGCAGGGTAAAGTGTGGTTTGCTAGTAAGGGCGGCGATAGCGGATACAAAATGAAAAGAGAAATGTTATCGCCTGCTTACACAACAAATTTTGATGAATTGCCAGTGGTTAAAAGCTAAGAAATGGGCTGAGCGTTTTAAATGTATTGCTGAATAAATAAAAGAAAGCAGGGAGAAGAGCTGTGAAACACAAACAATATGGACTTTGCTTTTTGGCCTGACACAACTGGGACACAGAGCCAAATTGAATATAATTTTCTGCTCTGCCTTAACAACAGACATAGCTTGTATCCTTTGTAATCCAGTTTATAGGGAGCAGAACAATACATTTGTTCAATGCAAAGAAGAAGCCCCGGTATTTCCAAAAAATACCGGGAGTCTGTTGTTACCTGGCGATGAGCGCAAACACACCCCAGCCAATGTATTCCCGCGTGTAAGTCACGTGACGTTTCGGCGAGACCGTTAGCTCGGCCCTGACTTCTGCGGCGAAGTCGTCGTCAGGGTTAGCTTCCAACCAGCGGCGCATGGTCAGCCATTTCGCGGCCTCATACCGGTCCCAGCCTTCTTGGTCTGCCAGCACCATTTCCACTACGTCATAGCCGAGGCCGTCGAAAGCGCGGATAAGTTCAGGTAACGTCAGGAAATCAGCTATTGCGTTAACGCCACAGGCCTGAGCTATCTCTTCCGCTGCTGGTAGCTGACGCCAGTAGGGTTCGCCGATAAGCATGAATCCGCCCGGCTTCAAGCTCTGAGCCAGCAGCCCGACGGTCCCAGCAAACCCACCAGCAATCCATGTCGCCCCGATGCAGGCGACAACGTCGAATTTCTCCTCTGCAACATACCCAGCGGCGTCGTTATGTATGAACTGAACCCGGCTGCTGACGCCGAGTTCTTCCGCGCGGCGTTTAGCCTGTTCGCTGAACAACTGGCTCATGTCGATACCGACACCGGTAATGGCGTGATCCCGGGCCCAGGTACAAAGCATTTCCCCCGAGCCACTGCCGAGGTCAAGAATGCGAGCATCCGGCTTCATACGTAGTACACGGCCCAGCGTGGCGTACTTCTCTTCGGTGAACGGGTTGTGGATGCGATGTTCGCTTTCACTTATGGTAAAAATACGTGGGATATCCAATGCTGAATTCCTTTTATTGTGTTGAGTATTAAGAGGAAGTTCCTCTAAGTTTTTTGCTTTTTCAGCCAGAAGAGCAAATAGCTTCCCTTCAAATGTCTCGCTGACTGGCCAGTCGTGTCTTTCAGGAGGAGGGGGCAGGGTAAATCCGACATTATCGAGCAGGCTGAAGTACTCGTCATTGCGCAAGGCCATCATCTGGCTGCCGAAACGGGTGGTATGACCGTTTGCTTCAGTTATTCCCTGACGTTTAACTTCTTCGAAAGTATGGACTTCAGTGAGCAGCCGGCCCCTAGGCTCCAGCCGTAGTGCGCAGCGGCTGATGATGGTGCACGCATCCGTCAGTTCCCCAAACGTCATCATGATGAAATCGAGCGACCTATCAAGGGTATTGAAATCCATTATGCTCTCCTTAGCGGTTATCAAGCTGTGCACGAACATTATTCAGCCCGGTGGTGTTGATACGGTACGGCTGACCGTTGACGGACTTGATAAGTTTTTTGGCTTTGAGTTTTTTGAAAGTGGAGAGGGTGCAGTCGGTGAGCAACAGCCCTTCACGGGTGTAGCATTCAACGGCGGTGATGCGACCAGACGCATCGCGGACGTGCGCGATACGACCACCTTTAGCGAGAACGTGTAAGGTACGTTGTTCCTGACGGGATAAATTCATACTGGAAAACCTGTTTAATCATCATGTGCAAAATTCGCAAACACACTGCGGTGTTCGCATTCGATTTCGGCGCATTGATAATCAGTTCGGCCTGAAAAGGTCGATAAACTGATTATCGGATGATTACATTCTCCAGCATCAAAGCCTCGGGTTGAGTTGAAAGGTATTTACAGGGTTAATGTTAACACACAATTTAAATATGGGTATGTACAGTACAATAAAGTGTGATTTACTTCATCAAATTCCTTTTTTAACTTTGGCATGCTCCCCCGTTCATTCACATAGAATGCTGTTAGCAATGTCTGTTCCTCGAACAGAGCAGCACCATGAGTTCTGTTTATGGTTAGTTTAGTGCCAGAAGATGAATCCTAAGTTTTACTCAACTTAATGGCTTAGTTTCAAGTCTAAGAATAAAGAAAACTATGGGAGGAAGGTTAAAAGGCCAGCAGGAGCAAGCCTTTTAACGCGGGAGATATTGTTTAATTTCTCAGATAAACATTTAAAAATACGTTTATATGTATATTAAATATTTTAGATATGATTATTAGATGATCTGCATAAATTGAAGCATTTCCACTTTCATATTCGTTATAATGGCTGTCTGTAATATTTAGACTATCTGCCATTTCATGAGTTGATATTTTTTTATTTACTCTAATGTTTCTTATATATTCACCAAGGTTCTTATTTCTTTGTGTGGTTTTTTTCATTATTATCTTTCTATCTATTATATTGGTGTTAGCGCAGTATTTTATTTAAATTTATTTACAGATAAAGGTATTGATTTCTACGTGGCAATGAATTTGAATATAAACGCAATCCTAAATTAATAATTTCGCCATCACTCTCTAATTCTTTTAATAAAGAAACAAAGAAGGATTCGACACTAATATTTAATTTTATTAAAAATAGTAAAATTAGGCTGAATGATATAGTATTAATACCATTTTCGTAGCGTGAAACCTGCTGTTGGCTGACATGAAGTAATTTGCTTATGTCTTCTCCTGTCAGGTCATTTTCAATGCGTTTTTGTCGTAAATAATTTCCAATTAAGATGTTTACTTTGCTATTTAAAATAGCACGATCCATATTAACCTCTATAGTGAGTAAGAATTTTCTGAGATAAAAATTAGTCAAATAATAATATTAAGTACAATCGTTTATAACGCTTGATGGAATATTTTTCATCGGTATAAACGATTGATACGAAAAAATCAATCGTTTGATTTTATTTTCGTTTGGGCTTAATTTCATGATAAATAACAATTAATTTGATATTTCTTGTTTTTAAAATATTACAAGACAAATGAAGTGGCAATTGCGAATACACGCAATAAGAGTATTTGCGGTTTCATTTTTTATGGTATCTTGAATATTAACTTCAATGATTAAATTATGCTTATTGTTTAGTATTTTATTTATTTTGTATTTACATTCGATTTTTCTTATTTAATTTATACATATAATAATATTATTATTTACAACGCTGCATCATTTTTGAAATAAAATATTATCAATTGAAATATTTTGTTACAATATAACTGGTTTAATAGTGATAAAACAATCTAGAAAATTTTCTTATGTGTTGATTTTATCGTAAATAATAATGTGCTTATATTAAATCTAGCCGCAATTATTTAGAGTATCGGCAGTGATTTTATATACTTGAGGAGATTAATTATGGAGGTTAAATTTTCACTTTATGTTTCATTATGAAACTATTTTTTGAGGGATACAATGGTGGAATTCATACAGCTATACTGTTTTTTAGTGATATATAACGTATAACTATATGCAGATACTGTGTAACCCGAAGTCACGCTTTTTGAAAAAAAAGGTAGTGAACTAGAAGAAATGCAATAGTGAGGATGGCTGATATGGCTGAAGCTCATTAATGAACTGGAGTGATAACATGAACCGAAGTGAATTGGTTGATTATATTCAGCATAATTATGGCGTGGATCCTGAGACCCCTTGGGGGAAGTTCCCTGAGTATATTGTTTTTAGGAGAAGAAATAACGCAAAATGGTTTGCAGTTATTATGCGCATTTCATCAAATAAATTAGATACAAATAAAAATGAAGAGATGGTTAATATCGTCAACCTTAAAGCTCCCCCTGAACTCATTGGCTCATTGCGGTTAAAAGACGATATTTATCCGGCATATCATATGAATAAAGAGCATTGGATTACGATAAAGCTGCCAGGGAGCCTTACCGATAGTGAACTCAAAGAGTTAGTCGAAGATAGTTATAAGTTAACAGCATAACAGTTTATTATATTGCACCCCATCCTTAGGGAAAGTTTCTATACTAGCTAGTTAAGTTTTTTAGCAATGATAAATAATCGAGGAAATGGCATTAAAACATAGCCATTATCTTGTTTTGGGTAAGTTTCTGTTAATAATTCATGATAACGTGCGAGAAATTGCTCTTTTTGCTTTTTATTTAAGTTTTCAAGGTAAGGCCTCAACCCTGTTGCTCTTAACCAATCAATGATTGAATCAATAGATGGCATGACGTGGTAATAAGTTGTTTGCCATATATCAACAGAGCAGGTAGCTGCTGAAAGCAAATCATAATATTCAGTTATTGATAAAAGTGCTGTTCTATATATCGCAGAAATGGATTGCTCATTGGCTACTTTGCGCATTAAAGCATGTGTGGGTTCATTCCAATTATTTGGCATCTGAATGGCTAAAATACCGCCACTTTGTAGTTGGTTAACTAGGTGAGGAAATAATACCTTGTGATCAGGTAACCATTGTAAGGATGCATTGGCAAATATAAGGTCCTGCTTGGTTTCAGGAACCCAGGTTGTGATGTTCGCTTCTGTAAACTGGCAATCAGGAAGATTCTTTCTCGCTTCAACTAACATAGCGGGAGAATTATCAACTCCCATTATTCTTGCTAATGGATACATTTCACGAAGTATCTGAGTTGAATTACCGGGCCCACAACCTAAATCAGTTAAATTACATGCGTTAGAGACATGAATATGACTGAGTAAGTCGTATGATGGACGAGTTCTTTCCCGCTTAAATTGTAGGTACAAGTCTGGGTTCCAATCTTGCATGTGTGAGCCTCATTGTATTATTAGATAATTAAATCATAACCTATGGCTGAGCATATTGCATTTCTGGCTAAATATGAATTATTTGCGTACCCATCAGAACAGCTTGACCACCAACTTCTACCTGAATGATATTTTTTGTTTGCGAGTTAATTGTTACTTGAATTAATGACGGGCATCCCATTGCTCGACCTTGTTCAAACAGAAAATGAGTTTCATTTGGTAAAACATAATTGACCAAATAGCAGCCAAGGGCTCCGCTAGCACTGCCTGTTGCTGATTCTTCATTTATTCCGTAGAGCGGTGCGAAATTTCGACAATGTGCTGTGGTCGAAGAGTTATGGTTTAGCTCAAATACATGAAAACCGATAGCTTTGAATTCACGACTTAGCCTTGCTATTGCCTCATAATTAGGCTGTAGCAAATCTAAATGACCAGTTTTAACTGGAATAATAATGTCGGGTAACCCTGTTGAAACTATCATGATAGGTAAGCCTGTTTCAGCAATAACTTCGTTAGTTATGCCAAGGGCTGTTGCTACTTCATTGATACTGGGCCCATTGCGTAAGGTTGGTAGTGTTTGCTCCATAACGATGTTATTTGGGCTAACAGACACGCTCAGAATACCTGCTTTGGTTTTTTGAGTGTAAAGCCCATCAGTAAGTTGCTTAAGTGAAGCTAAAGTAGAAAACACAGCTAATGTGGCATGACCACAAAAATCAACTTCACCTTCAGCAGTATAGAAATCTACTATAAAATCAGTTTCTTCGCCGTTATAGACAAATGCAGTTTCTGAAAAACCGACCTGCCGCGCAATAGCAATTTTTTGTGAAGTGCTGAGTTTTGGCGGGTTGAGGACAACACCTGCTGGGTTACCACCAGAATTATTTTGTGTGAAAGAATTGACAAGGTATACCAGGATAGCTTGCTCAACTGAATCGGTATTTTTATTTTGCATGGGGATCTTATTGATTGGTTAAAATTTAACAAGAAGTATAGACAATATATTAGCATTAACTCATTGTATAATAGAATAAATATAAACAATCTATTGAGATAACATGATAGCGATGCAGAACTCAATATTATAAAGAGTTAAGTTGAAGTTGATTGAAAATTTGATATAAGTTGGGTGATTTATTTTGATGCAGGTGAAAATAATTGAAATATATGCTGCATAAAATTATGCGGAAGAAATATACAAAATCCTTCAAGACCTAGATGAATAGTAAAAAATTTTATTTATATGGCAATAAAACTTATTATTACCTAAGCTAGGTAATAAGCCTCAACCATTAGAGCAATGTTCAAAGCTATGTTTAAGTTGTTTAATAGCATATTTTTCTATGTCTCTTAAATTCATATTCATGGTATCCAACCCTTTGATATCCATTTTAAGTGTATGAGTGGAGTTGTCGTCACCGATCAAAGTTATATGCAAGCCTGTAACTTTTGTATTTTCTTCTAATATATTTACTTGAGTTAGATTAAATCGCATAAAAGTACCTTTTATGTAAATTATAATTATTAATTAATTTACTCTAATTGCATGTTTATTTCCTTTACAAATAGTTAAAAATTGTAACTGTCATTGTTCTTAAAATTATCATAATAAATATATAAATTTCTCACGATTTATTACTTAAGTTTAAGTTATGGAGACGTCACCACCTATAGTATCCATGATAGATGCCTATTCCGTTGAATAATCGTCCGATTTATCCAATAAGATCTAGTGGGTAGCAAAATGAGGAAAATATCACTGGTTATTGAAGGGCGTTGTTTCTAAGGTATGCCATCATTTAGCAAAAAAAGCCCCTGCAAGCAGGGGTATCTAATGGAAATGTATATTTATAGTTATTGTTATAAGGTGCCTGTTGTTTAGATAGGCTATCAGATAATACCAGTGATTAAGGATTAATCCAAATCAGAGTAAGCATAAAATTAAAATAAATGTTTTACAGGGGGGCTTGCGTTTGAAATTACTAAGCAACTAATTGTTTTTTAATATTAATTTCTTTTTTTAGAACCTAATTCCAAGTGAGTGTAACTACATGATATCTAATGCTTATGATTAACTTATTGAGAATAATACATAAATCAAACTAAAGTTAGCGAGATGAATGTAAGGTTTTGACTGAATACAAAAACATAATAAGAGTAAAAACGAGTATTATTTTATAGATTATCTCACGGACAAATGGGAAATTATTGAAGTATAGTAAAGGAATATAATTAAAAAGATAATTAAATCGGTTTTGACTTGAAATATAAAATATTACTCCCATAACAGTTATAAATAATCTTTTTAATGTAAGGGATAAAAGATGACTAATGCACAGTGGGTAATACAAGCATTAAATGCGGTATTGGGTGAGAATATTGGTTCATTGCCTGTGGCTAAACAGTATTTTTCGGATAAATATATTCAAGTTGTTGATGGAAAACAAATTGATTTTAATGAATTTATTACACATTTGCAGGTATTGAAAGAAGTCACTGAGTCGATTGTTATTACTATTAAATCTATCGCAGAGGGGGATGGATGTGTTCATACTCAACATCTGGCAAAAGCCACTAAAAAAGATGGTTCAGTAAGTGAATTTGAGGTATTTGCTTGTTTTCAAATAGAAGATGGAAAAATTACCCGTTGCGAAGAATTAACAAGAATGGTTAAAGGTAATAATACTGATGAAGATTTAGGCTCAAGAACCTAAATCTTTATTGCTTGTACAATACTGAATACTACTATTGTAGGTAAAACCCATATTAAAACAAGGTTTTACCTTACTTTTATTCTATCTTATATTAACTTGGGTAAATTAACTGTAATCCAGTACCAACTTCTTGTACTGGTGCATATTTTGCCAAATGTATTTTTGCGTTGAGATCTGTACAGTGGCATGGGTGTATAAATTTTATATCCTGCTGGTTAAAGTAATTACCTGTTTTTTCCAAAATTTCTTTTGATGCTTGCTGTAAATGAAACCCACCTATGACAGTGACAATATTATTTATGCCAGTTACATGCTTTGCATATTCAGTAATATTACAAATTCCAGAATGAGAGCAACCCGTTATTACAATTAGGCCTTCAGACGTTTTAATTGCAAGTGCTGAGTCATCAAACACATAGTCATCAATGATATTATGATTGAAGTCGAGTGTAGTACCAATTGGCTCTTTTCCCTCAAAACTATTGAGTCTAGGAATTTGGCCTAAAAAAATTATATTTTCAGAAAGGTAGTATGGTTTTGTCGCTTCTATACAATGAAAATAAGAAGCTAAAATGTCTTTAGATGTATTTGTCCCGATGACTTTAGATTGAAATTTTTTGGGAATTAGCGCATCCGGATGGTATATCAAGTGTTTAGTTTCAGGTGCTTCAATGTTACGGCGGTCAAAGTGTTGAATTAGGTGACCTAAGCCCCATGTATGATCATTGTGGCCGTGAGAAAGCACCAGGTCAGTAATATCGGCAAGATCAATATGTAAAATATTCGCATTATCAATAAATATATCTGAATAACCTGTATCGAATAATATTTTTTTATCATCAGCTTCGATATAGTAGCAAACACCGGGTTCACCACAAAAATAACTATCAATCAGGGTATTATTATCTACAAGAACAGTAATTTTTATTGTCATCATGAGCTCATGTTTAATAGAAGTAATCGTAATCTGTTGTATCAGATAAACAGTAACAAATTACTAAATGGCGATAAAATATAATTATAAAAAATGAGGAAATGAGAGGAATACGAGAAAATTATAAAAAAGGTCAGAGGCGACTATCGACAGCCAACCTCCTAAATAAATTGCGATATAAGCTTATACATTGCGAGGCAAATTATTTTACTTATTCACTTCTTGTTGAATTTCATCACCTGTTTCATGGGGATTGGTTGGCTCTGTATGAAAAATAGACATAACATCTTCTAATAGATCTGATTGAGCTTCTAAAGCTTTTAAGGATGATTGCAACTCACGAGTCATAGCTGCATTCGCTTGAGTGGTGTTATCTAATTCATTGATTGCTAGATGTATTTGACTCACCCCATGGGTTTGTTCATTTGAGGCAAGCGCAACACTTTGGATCATTTCATTGATATTAGATGTGTCTTGTGCAATTGAAACGATATTGTCATTTGCATCCGCTGCTAATTGGAAACAGTGGTTAATCTTATCATTTGAATTATTAATCAATAGCTTGATTTCTTTGGATGCTTGAGTACAACTAATTGATAATTCGCGCACTTCATTTGCGACGACCGCAAACCCTTTGCCATGTTCACCCACTCTGGCAGCTTCTACAGCGGCATTCAATGCTAATAAATTAGTTTGAAAAGCAATATTATCAATGGTTGAAGTTATTTTACTTATTTCTTTTGAAAAATCGACGATATCATCCATATTTTCTACAACATCAGAAATAAGTTCATTGCTTTTTTCAATAGTTACACTTGTCTCTGACATCAATTGGCACGATTGGTTAGTGTGAGCTGTATTTAATTTAAAAGATGAATCGAGTTCTTCGACACTGGCTGCGGTTTCGACAATTGCCGCGGCTTGTTGATCTGCTCGAATAGAAAGGTCGTGATTCATCTGGGTGATATCTCCAAGCTCAACTTTTATATGATGAGTGTTGTCATAGATATTTTTAACGATATCAATCAGCTTACTTTGCATATTAGATACATGCTGTTTAAGTAATTTAATTTCATATAAACCTTTGTTATCAAAGGTATGATATAGAACGCCATGGCTAACTTTCTCAATACCATCAATAACTTGGTTTAGTGGGCGAATAAAGAAAAGCTGTAGAATAAATCGAATAAATAGAGTCACGAGGATAACGATTGAGATAGTAACGATTAAGCCAATCAAACTTTGCTTATACAATTGCTCACTTGCAAGAGCAATATCATGATAATTACTATTTAACTGTTGATGATAATTAACGTAGTTTTTCTCAAATGTATCTTGAAACCCTTGAGTAGGTTGGTTTAAAAAGTCATATGTTTTTCCTTGAACTAAAAATACAGAAAGTTCATTCAATGCAGCATATAACTCTTTATATGATTTTTCTAGTTCAGCAAATTCATCACCGTTTTTATAAATTGAGGTGGATGTGAATGCATCCCAATAGTTTCCTGTTTCTGTTATTTTTTTATGATAAAACTCGATGAGGCTATCTATGTCAGTGTTTGATGTTTTCATCTTATTGATAACCAATAAATGACGAGAGCTAGCGCGATTCAATGTGTTTCGTGCTTGTAATAAAGATTGCCACGTATTATTCAGTTGTGTTTGTTCATTATAAATAGTGTCGAGTTTGGATAATGTCTCTTGATATTGCTTTAAAGAACTAAAGAAAAACCAACAGGTTGAAAGAAGAAGGACGATAAGCAGGCCTGAAATAAACCAGACTAGAGTTGTCGTTTTAAAACCAGAAAAAGAGAATTTAGCTGAACTAAAATTAATTTTTTTTAAATTACCAGACATCATTGATTATTTCCTTTCATACCATCGAGTAGTATGTTTGCACGCATACTAAGTACGACTTCTAAACATAACGTGATTAACCATGAGCAAATCGAAGTTGTCCAATAGCTAAAAAGTTATATGTAGTCACGCGGAAGCATCAGGCGTAGGGACTAAATGAATGTATCGGCACTAACTCTGGATACTTTATATCCAACAATTTGACTTAGCTCATAAAATTGAAAGTAATTAAGGGGTTTTACTGATCGAGAGAGAATGGGAGGAAATAATTGTTGTACATTGCTACTTAGAATACAGTTAATTTACGAATTATTTGTGATAATAATAGTCAACCTTTAAAACTTTGGCTTTGAGTGCGGTATGCTTTCTTTATTCTTTAAATGCCTTTTAGGCGCTTTAGCTGTATTGATTATTGCACTATTTTCGCGTAGTAAAATTTACTATATTGCAGGTTTAGTTCCATTATTTCCTACATTTGCATTAATTGCACATGTTATCGTTGTACAAGAACAAGGCACAGAAGCACTAAGAAAAACGGCATTGTTTGGGCTGTGGTCACTCATCCCTTATGCAATGTATTTATTAACGGTATATTTGCTAGCAACGAAAATGACGGCTTGGGGAAGTTTAAGTATTGCAACTGTTATTTGGATAATAACAGCAGCAATATTGGTTTATATATGGCAACTCACTCAATAAATAACATAGGGAGAAATAATTAACTGTAAATAATGATAAAACTAAACTATCACGATAAGCTGATAGCTTAAGCCTTATGGGCTATAGTCGCAAAAATCTAAGTATTAACTATAATGATAAGCAGTGTTTTCCATTGAGTTGTACAGTTAAAATGTTATTAAGAACCTTGGTATTATTATTAGTTGCTGGTTGCGCGTATATTGCAGGAATTATGACTGAAATTAAACTTGATCCTGAGTTAGATACTGAAGGTCGAGTGAAAAGTTCTGTCGAAGATTTTCTTGCTTACCCCTCAGCTGCAAATTATAAAAATGTTCAATACTATGTATTGACCAAAAGTGAAGAGGGGGATGAAACTGGCTATTATTGTGGCGAAGTCTTTGGTTTTGAAAATGAATTACCCCATGGCTATAAAAGGTTTATCGTTAGACTCCATAAAAATAGAGCTGGCAAGGTAATGATATCCATTCCTTTTGTAGAAAAAACAGATGATATTATTCCCGCAGAGCAATTTGAATCTGTGTGGGACAGGTATTGTAAAAGAAGCTAATTTAATATAGCTCGTTGAGTGACAAACAAAACGAGCACCAATAATATTAATTTGTTTTAACTGCCATCGTTGCTAGGAATGTGGGCAGATAATTATCAACGACAAATCGTGGATTAGGTTGCCAGTCTTCTTTAAAGCCAGTGATATAAAAGCCTACCTTTATTTGCCCCCCAATAAGATCTGTTAATGAGTGACCGAACACAAAAGCTTCTCGCCTTGCTTGCTTTTGCGCTATTTGCTCTATTGATAGGGTAGATAGCTCGGAGTACGGCATAGTATGACTTGGTTTTATTAAACCTTGCTCATCATATCGCTTATCACGTTCTCCAATGAAAACAACTGGATTAAAAAAACTGGATAACAGTCGTCCATTTGGTTTTAAAACACGGTAGCATTCTTGCCAGACTGGGTTAACATCTGGAATATACAGGTTAGAAATAGGGTGAAATATAATATCAAATGATTCATTCGCAAACATGTGTAATGAGCGCATATCACCTTGAACAATCTCTAATGTTAAATTATCCCTTTCTGCCACCATTTTGTCTTGCTCAAGCTGTTTTTGAGAAAAGTCAAAAACAGTCACATTCGCCCCTGCGGCCGCGAGTACTGGAGCTTGCTGTCCCCCAGCAGAGGCTAAGCAGAGAATTTTTTTATCTTTTACATCACCTAACCAAGCGTCATCAACAGGAGTTGGAGTTAGATGAACCTGCCACTTTCCTTTTTTAGCTTCATTGATAGTTTTGGAATCAACGGGGGTTGACCAAGCAAGTTGCGATTCTGCTTGTTTATCCCATGCTTTTTGGTTGGCACTCATAAAATCTGTCATAAAAAGACCCTCTGCATACAATAATTTGTCACAGTGTAGCAAAAAATGAGCAAATTGAAATAAAAATGTACCGGTTAGTACACAATTAATTTCCTACCATTAAATGATATGAGGTGCCATTAAATTCAAAATTAGTGACATTACTCATTCCTATCTTCTTATGTGCAAAAAGGGACCTAAGATTATCTGCATTGATAAATGCAATAGGCTTTCCTTGGTTATACGAACAAACGCTATCAAAAAGGCTCTTTAGAATATTTTTTCCTCTATAATTTCTATCAATACAAACAGGGCCATAGAACCAATTATTCTGTATAATTTCCGTATGCTGCTTAATGATCAAATGTGCTATAGCGGGTAGGGATGAAGAATGAGGATCAAAGCTAAATACGACTGCGATAATTTTATTTCCATCTCTGGCTATAACAGTAGTTAGACTCCCTGAAAACATAGCGTTGACTTTAGCTTGAGGATATTCACCGAGTAACCCACCTTGTTGGGATTCAGAATTAGATTGCAATAATTGAGCCACAGCAGGACAATCTGATTGTGTCATTAATTCATATTTAATATTCATTATTCCCTCGTAATGATTGCTAAATACGTTTAAATTTATAATATGAAGAGTAGCGGGATTTGTGGGAGCACATTGTAATGTGTTACTTCTAACCCCATAATATCGGTTATTTATTCTTTGTCTATTGAATCAGTATGTTAACTAAACTTTATCCAGTATTTTTACTTGTTATTTCAAATGTATTTATGATGTTTGCTTGGTATGGGCATTTAAAATTTACAACAAAGCCACTGTATGTTGTTATTTTCTTTAGCTGGTTAATTGCATTGGTTGAATACTGTTTTGCGGTGCCAGCTAATCGGTTAGGGCATCAGTACTACAGTGCAGCTGAATTAAAAACAATGCAAGAGGTGATAACACTCTGTGTTTTTGTTCTTTTTTCGGTGTTGTATTTAGGTGAAAGTTTTACCATTAATCATTTAATAGGTTTTATTCTCATTTTTGCGGGGGCCTTTTTTATATTTAAGGGGCCATTTTAACAAAAAGAGCAGTTTGAGCTGCTCTTTTTGGATTTGACTTAATTTATACCCATCCTTTTTCATGGAATTGTTTCAGTATTACAACAAATTGCTGCATTTCCTCGGGGGTTCCTAGCGTTAATCTATTCCAGCCAACCGCTGGTGGAAATTCACGACCTACCATGACATGAGCATCAGCCATACGTTGTTGATAGGTTTTTACGTCCCCTTTAACTTTATGGAAAATAAAATTAGCCTGTGATGGAGCATATTCCAGCCCGATTTCGTTTAATGCTTTTTCTACGATTTTTCTCGATATATCGTTGGATTTTAGGCTGTATTGAATAAATGATTTATCCTTTAGTGATGCAATCGCAGCAACCGCACCTGCTGTATTAGTATTATCAATAGATAAAAACGTATCTACAGCAGCAATAATTTCGGGAGTTGCGACCCCATAGCCGACTCTTAAGCCTGCTAAGGCAAAAATTTTAGAGAAGGTACGTGTGACAATCAGGTTGTTTTGACCTTTTTTGACTAATTCAATAGCACTTGTAAAGTTCGGGTCTTCAACAAATTCAGCGTAAGCTTCATCAACGATAAAAAATGTGTTGTCAGAGTCTTTACTCAGCCACTTATCAAGCTGGCTATAAGGCGTGATCATTGCCGTCGGATTATTTGGGTTACAAATATAGACCATTGATAAACCATCAAAGTCATTAGCGGCTTGTTCCATTTTTGCTAAGTCAAATGATAAATCGGTTTTTAAAGGAATTTTCGTTATCGTCACCCCTAATGGTAGGGAGTATAGCTCCGCATAATTGAATGTTGGGTCAGGTGTGACAAGCTGAATATTGATACCGCGTTTCTTCGCTTTATTTGCCAACATCGCGACAGTGGCTTGAATGGTTTCAGATGAACCATTGCCTATACTAATGTTCTTATCGGATAAACTGTAGAGCTCACCAATATTCTGCTGTAATTCAGCACGAGCATCATCAGGGTAGCGGAATGCATTAGGTAATGCTTTAATGATAGCTTCTTTAGCCTTTTCGGACATCCCTAATGAGTTTTCATTGAAATTCAATAGTAATGGGTGTTTTTCACTCGGTAAGACAATGTTACTATTTTGTGCAACCGCATGATTAAACAATGAATTAAGCGCAAGCCCACCAGCCACTAATGAGCTGGATTTAAGAAATGAACGACGATCCATAGTTATTCCCTGAAATTATTATTTTTGAATGTATTAGATTACTCATAATTATCTCAAAGTAAATAATTATATAGATAAAATGACTTTTTATTCATTTGATTGTTTGGGTTAACTATTTCAAATCATTGCATAGGAAATTTAATATTATCTATTTAATTGATATTAAAAGATAAAATTTTTTAACTCGGGAGTGACTAGAATAATAAGTAATTGTGCTATGAATTAAATTCGTTATATAATAATTTATATGATGATTATTTGGCTATAATAGGAACAATAATGAAGCTATACATGTTTTATGTGGGTGGTAACGCAGGTAAATCTAATATTGAAGTACATGATGTTCAGTTTGTGGCAGCAGAGCAACCTACAGATGCTTGGCCGACATTAAGAGAAAATTGGTTTGGTGATAAAGACAAGATCCATATTGATGGTTATGCAGTGATTAATTGGGCCGATGGGTTTGAAATAGAATTACGAAAAGAACCCTCAACAAGTGAATATCGCCTTTATTTTGTTAATGTAGGTGGATATATTCCAAGCAACCTTGCGGAATTACACGAGTTTGATTTATTCGTTGCTAAAACTGCACATGAGGCTAAACAAAAAGCACTTCAGGCGCTATTAACAAATAGTCAGCAACAACATAAAGATAATTTGAAAGATGTGGATGATTGCTTATTACTACAACAAGTTGGTGATTTTTATATACATCTAACTGAAAATAAAAATGGAAATCACTTTATTCCTCAGTGGCAAGGTTACCAGCCAATCGGAATATAAAATAATACCAAGGGTAGTGTTATTCTACCCTTGGTAAAAATTACTGACCTTGTACAGGGGTATTAGGCGTAATTTCTACAACTGCAACTTTAACCATATATTGTTTACCATTTTCTCCTTTAGGAGCATCTGCAGCAATTTTTTTCAGTGTTTCATCTGGCTGAGCTGTTTGAATTGATGTTGAATATTGCATCATACCACGGTGACGATTTGCATAATTAGAGTGACGATAATTATCACAAGGTCTATCATTATATTGGTGTTGATTTTGGTACCCACCACGGTGCCATGAACCATTCCCATCCCCTGGGTAAGCAAATGTTGAAAAACTGATAGCGATTAAACTTGCACTAAGAATTAATGGCTTTAATATATTCATGTGATATCTCCTTTAGAATATTTATTAATTATCATTCTGCCATTCTAATTATGTAATTCAATTACATTTACTTATCTAAATGAATAAACCATAATTTAATCACTTTATATTCATTATTTCTTCACAATGAAAATAGTTTGTTAATGAAATGAGAGTGAGGTTAAATTATAATTCTCTGTTGGTTTTGTTTTATTGTTTTTCATTGAAAAACTTAGCGAGTTTACTGATTGATATAATTGATGCAACGGCAATATCTTTATTATAATCATCACATAATACTAACAGTCTATCGATGGCGGCTTCTTGTTCAATTGAACAAATATAATCACCTAATGCATTTATTGCAGCTATTTTAACATCATTGTTATTGCCATGAGTTAAGTTAACGAGATTTTTAACGATCTTTTCTTTCATAAAAATAGATTAAATTAGCCTAATAGTATAGAGGTTAGTATAAAACTAGCTAACAAAATAAAAAATGTTTTTTTTATTAATGTTAAGTTAATAGATATAAATTGAATCAATAGTGATAGGAAGGTTTTAGAATAGTTTTCAATATTAAAGTTCGAGTTTTATGAGAAAATAGCAATTGGTTAGGGGGAATATCAAATAGTAGAGCCAAAAGCTCAAATTGTTTATTCAAACTGATATAATCCATTTATACTAGTTCGATTTATCATAAAGTAGAAAGGGTGATGCGTTGAAGCGTATAAAAACAAAATTACTGATTGTACTGCTATTGGCTTTAGGAGTATTTGCATACCATTCTTATACGAGTATTGGTGATTCAGATGTTAAAAATGAAGCACAAAGCTTGGTGGAAAAGAAATTCGGCAACTCATCAGCAGTTGAGTTTAGTGATGTTGAAATAGTACAAAAAAATGAGTTTAAGGAAGGGGAGAGTTATCGAGTTTGTGGCTTATACCATTTATCTTCCCAAGAAGACGCTCTGCCATTTGTTGCGAATGTGATTGTTAAGGAAGGGAGTTTCTCTGAGCATGGGCAGCTGATTATTAGTGAAACACCGGAGTTAAAATTTTCCATTGAACAGTTGTGTGTTAAAAAACAAGCTAATTGATAAAAAAGCGCTCAAAGTAAAAGTTGAGCGCTTTTTTGTTTTCTAGAAAAATTAAATGATTAAGATTTATTCAAAAGAAGTTCAGTTTGAATTTTACAAGCTGAAACAGAATCATTTAATGATTTATTGAAGTCAGCTTCATTAGCAAATTTAGATTTATTGCTACGTACGGTATCAATCGCTGAAGTTAGATTTTTGCGGAGGTCTGACTCAACAGTGGCTAATTGCTTGAGATCGACATTTTCACTTTTCAGTTTAGCAATGGTTTCTTGGGTTAATTCACTGCTAGTTTTGTCAGTGCTGTATGCTTCACTTAGTGCTTGACCTGTGATTTCACAATAATCGTTGGCTATCTCACTAATATTTAATGGGGCATTATCAGCCATAACAAGGGCTGGGGCCAGGCAAAAAGCCAGTAATAAACGCTTCATAGTCATACCTCTATTTTGCACACAATGAATAATAACTCTATCTGGTATTAGAGAAATACTATAGCAGATTAGACCTAAAACGGGGGATGTCGAATGGGTTTTAGCATGATTTCATAAAAAAGAGCCAGTATAAATACTGGCCGCTATAATTAGCAAAAGCAATGTAAATGAAAATTACGTTATATAAATTACCATATAACGGTGTGAGGTAAAGCGATTTCCACTTATTTTGGTGAAAGTTAAGATTAAGTATGATCTTGATCAGAGTTTGGATAAATATTGGAAGAGCGTTATTGAAATATAGGAGAGTTAAAACAACCAGCTAGCGATCATGCAGACCACTGCTGGTTCTATTCATAACCTCACAGAGAGCTTATTGTTTTAACCAATGACCATGTTTTAATACATCTTCGACAAGTTCATGTAAAACAATATGTGCTTCGTTATCATCATGAAAGCCTTTAGTTTGAAAGGTTGTTGGGCCATTATCATGAGTAATCAATAGATAACTACCAGGGTAGACTTCTAAAACGCGAGCTTTCAGTTCTGCAATGAAGGATTCATATGATTTTTCAGGGAGCTGAGAAAGTGGGTCATCAGATAACTTAATATTAATTTCCATGCGTTAACCTCTTGTTTATAAATTTAATTAAGCTCAGTTTATTGTTAAGTGAAAGCATAAGCAATAATCTAATTATGATGATTGCAATTTGATTTATTTTGGCGCTGTGAATTAACGTTATTCATTGAGTCAATATTCCAAATAGCAAGTGAGTTAAATATAGTTAATATGATAAATGTTTTAGTTAGAGGATAAGCTAATTAAAATTGACGATGTGAAATAAATAATAGGCTTTTATTTGTTTAAGTGACTATTTGATTAAAATAAATACTATAATTCAATCATTTGATTGGTTTTTTGTTAAATAATAAATGATTTTATCATGCTTATATTTTTCAATATGTTACATGTCTTTTTTTGTAAATGTCTAACTTGTTTTTATTAAAACGTAATGTAGTTAATGATTGTTCAAGCGAAAATCAATTTACATTAAAGATAAAAAAATATAATTTCTGATAATCATATTAAGATGATTTAGCTTTTGTAAGCTGAACTCCTTTTTCTGGAGTTATATTTTAAATGTGAGGTTTTGATTTTCGATTAATTATTTATTAATCGTTCTAATAAAAAAGGAGTGTAATTTGATAGAATTTATAAACTCATTAACTAATTTTATTTGGGGTTCTTTACTTATTTATTTATTACTGGGTGCCGGCCTGTATTTTACTCTTCGGTCAGGGTTTATTCAAATTAGGCATTTTGGCCATATGTTTAGTGTCTTAAAAAATAGTAAACAGTCCGATAGTGCGGGTATCTCATCTTTTCAGGCATTATGTACAAGTTTAGCCGCTAGGGTCGGCACAGGAAATTTAACCGGAGTTGCAATTGCGCTAACAGCAGGTGGGCCAGGTGCTATTTTTTGGATGTGGGTCGTCGCTGTACTCGGAATGGCTACGTCTTTTATTGAGTGTACTCTCGCACAGTTATACAAAACCAAAGATGATAAAGGAAACTATCGAGGTGGGCCTTCATATTATATGCAAAAAGGCTTAAACCAACGCTGGATGGGCGTATTATTTTCCATTTTCCTGATTATTGCCTTTGGTTTAGTATTTAATGCAGTACAAGCTAATTCTATTGCTCAAGCAACCGCAGTCGCCTTTGATTTCAATCCAATTTATGTTGGCATTGGCTTAGTTTTATTAAGCGGAGTTATTATTTTTGGTGGATTGAAATCCATTGCGAAAGTTGCTGAATTAGTTGTTCCAGTTATGGCGTTAGCTTATTTGCTATTAGCTTTTTGGGTTGTTGGGCACCATATTGAACGATTACCTGAAGTTTTTATGCTGATAATCCGAAATGCATTTGGTTTGCAAGAGGCAGCCGGTGGGGCTGTCGGTTATGGTGTTGCCCAGGCAATGACACAAGGAATTCAACGGGGGTTATTCTCTAACGAAGCTGGGATGGGGTCTGCACCAAATGCAGCGGCATCTGCGGCACCTTATCCACCACATCCTGCGTCTCAAGGGTATGTACAGATGCTTGGTGTATTTATGGACACCATCGTTATTTGCAGTGCGACCGCCATTATTATTTTATCATCTGGCGTTCTAGAAAGTGGAATGGATAACATTAATGGGATTGAATTGACACAGCTTGCTCTTTCTTCTGCTGTTGGCAGCTGGGGAAGTACGTTCATTGCAATTGCTATCTTCTTTTTTGCATTTACATCAATCATTGCTAATTATGCTTATGCCGAAAGTAATATGATTTTTCTAGAGAATAATCATACGGCTGGGTTATTTATTTTCCGTTTAGCTGCGTTGGGTATGGTGATGTTTGGTGCGCTCGCTGAAATGCCATTTATTTGGAAACTCGCAGACTTATCGATGGGCTTAATGGCGATAACTAATCTAATTGCGATCCTTTTATTATCGGGTATCGCTTTCAAACTTGCTAAAGATTATAACCAGCAGTTAGTTGCAGGCAAAATACCGACTTTTGATATCAATCAACACCCTGAATTAAAGAAACAGTTTGAGGAAGGGATATGGGAAAAAGAAGAAGTTGATAAGTGGGTTGAGAAAGAAACATCTCGCTAATACAAAACATTTTAAGCATAAAATTCTTAGGTGATAGCCTGAGAATTTTTTTTATGAAATATTATCAATGCGTAATAAGAATAAGCGCTTACATTATAATTATTTGAGCTATAAGGTTTTTTAAGGTGATAAAATAAATGTATTATTACAATAAATACCAATTTCGAAACTAAATAGCTGAGAAAATTATGAAATTGAATCAGTATGCCGCAACGCTGTATGGGGTTATATCAATCTTGTTGTGGAGCACAATGGTAGGGCTGATCCGTAGTGTAAGTGAAAACTTTGGGCCTGTGGGTGGTGCTGCATTAGTGTATACAGTCGGTTCGCTTGTATTGGTACTCGTTATGGGGATACCAAAAATAACGAAATATCCTAAACGCTATTTGCTTTGGGGAACGGTATTATTTGTTAGCTATGAAATCTGTTTTGTTTTGGCGTTAGGATTAGCTAATAACCGGCAACAAGCTATTGAACTTGGTATGGTGAATTATTTGTGGCCAAGTTTTACTATCGCACTTGCTGTGTTTTTTAACCGCCAGCGTTTCACTTTATTATTAGGATTAGGGTTGGTTTTAGCTTTTATGGGGTTGATCTGGGTAATTTCAGGCAATCAGCCATTGTCGGTGCAAACTATTTTGGCAAATATACAAAGTAATCCCCTTTGTTATTTTTTAGCTTTTATTGGAGCCATTGTTTGGTCATTTTATAGTAATGTTACCAAGCGTATTTCTGGTGGTCACAATGGCATGGTATTATTTTTCATCATGACTTCTATTGGGTTATGGATTTTGTATTTTTTTAGTACGCCAACAGCGTTTATTATCAATAGCGAAAGCCTGTTGTTATTACTCGTTGCCTCTATTGCGACTGGTGGGGCGAATGCATTATGGACATTTGCGGTTATCAAGGGCAATGTGGCTTTTCTAGGGACGCTTTCTTATTTCACTCCAGTTATATCGACAGCATTCGCGTCTATGTTGTTAAGTACTGCATTAACGTTAAGTTTTTGGCAAGGTGTGTTAATGGTGACAATGGGGTCGGTGATTTGCTTTTTAGCGACTAGGCAAAAACCAATACACGGTTAAAAATGGCAGCGCATACTGGTGTAAGCGCTGCAACGGAAAATATACTGAAGTGAAATTTTTTGCGGACTTATACATTAATAAACTTATTAATGGCGACGGCAACACCATCTTCATCATTGGTTGTGGTGACAAATTTAACCATTTGGCGAATTGGCTCTAAAGCATTGCCCATTGCGACAGAAACACTGGCGTATTGCAGCATTTGGATATCATTGTTTTGGTCTCCAATACTCATGACTTTATCCGGTGTAATGCCTAGTTTTTCACAGATACATTCTAACGCAGCGCCTTTACTTGAGGTTTTATTTGATACCTCAAGGAAATATGGGCTTGTTCGAGTTAAAGAGTAATTATCAAAGACATTCTCTGGAATATAGCTGATACCCATATCTAATTTTTCTGGATGGTCAATTATCATAAACTTAGTAAATTCCAGAGAAGAGTCCATTTCATTAACGGGGCAATAGATAAGCGGAGTGTGGGTTAGATAAGCATCTGCCACCGTATAGTGACTAATATGGCGGTTTGCCGTGAACATGCTGTTATCCGCAAGAGCATGCATGTGGACCCCGACATTTCTAGCCAGTTCCTCAAAATATTGGAAGTCAGCGAAATCTAACAAATTTTCTGCCAGATGACTGCCATCATTGGCTTGGTGAATGACACTACCATTATTACTAATACAGTAGTTATCCGCTGTATTTAAATCTAATTCCCGCAGGTAGGGGGATATACCCGAAAATGGCCTACCGGAGGCTAAAATAATATGGACACCTTTTTGCTTAGCTTGTGTGATGGCCTCTTTTACTACGGGAGATATTTGGTGTTGGGAGTTAAGTAATGTGCCATCTAAATCAATGGCGACCAGTTTGATTGACATCCAATGCCTCCTAAAATTCGTGCTTTCTGCCAATACCTTACTCCAATTATTCGGAATGTAAATTATACAAATAGTTATAATTTTTACGCGTACTAGAATAATGGGTATTTGATGTGAAATTGAACAGAATATAACGCAGGAACTCTGTTCAATAGTCAAAGGTTGAAATGACAATGTTTTATAGCATTAGTGTGTGAATCAATAGATTAATGCGGCTAAAATATTCTCACTCATAATTATGAATCAAATGAAGCGGTTGCTTAACATCTAATTGGATTTGGTCATTCTGTCTAAAATCAAATGGCGTAATGCCATATTCCTTACGAAACATATAGGTAAAGTGGGACTGTGACCCAAAACCAAAATCCAGTGCGATATCGAAAATAGACTGGTTGCTGTTGCGCAGTAAGTTAACCGCACCAGCAAGACGGCGTTGGCGGATGTATTTACCCAGTGAAATCCCTGTGACTTCTTTAAAAATTTTTTGCATATGCCAAAGTGAATAGCCTGAATAAGCCGCGAGCTCTTCTAAGTGGATCACGCGCCCTAAGTGTTCTTCTATCCATTTACTCAAAGCATAAACAAGTGCTAAGTGGTTATCTTGTGGCATCTCAAATGTTTTCTAGTTTTACGGTAGCAGAAGTATACACAACTTCATTTCATCATGACAAAGGCTGCTTGTGCGGTATTTCCTATTTTTAGGATAAAAAAAGCACAATCAGAATAAGTTAATGGCCAATAGCACCTAAAATGAGCGAAATTTTTGTAAAAAGAGGTCAATTGCATATTTTCCTCAAATTTAAGGCTCGAAATTAGAGTACCATTTATTTTATAAACGCATTACGTGCAATGCCATAAGTGATATCAATCATAAAATGGCAGTACCTTAGTATTGTAATCATTTGAAAAATAAAATCATCATAGAAATATGAAGGAATTATCGGTGTTTGGTCGTAAATTAATTATTGTTATAAGTGCAATCTTGGCCTGTATTTTTCTCTATCTTTTAGCGATGGATAGCCTGTGCGACCAAGGTGGAGAGGACTTTATTTTTGGTATTTGTCGTGTAACTGACTTGTTACCATTTTGAATTTGCTTTTTAATGCACAATCCATGATATTGAGTTGGGGTAACTATCCTGCGGTATCATTTTGTTATGTGATGAAAAAAAATAACTAATAGCACCAGCTTCTGGTTCGTAGAATAGGGTAAAAACAGCGCCAGAAGAATGTAGTGTTAATAAGAAAATTCAAATAAACTTGTGTCATTATCATTAGTTTGGGCGATAAAAAGCAAGTAAGAGGACGAAAGGGTAAAGTTATGGCGCAACAGCAACAGACGCTAAAGCGGGGATTAAAAAATAGGCATATCCAATTGATTGCTTTGGGAGGCGCTGTTGGTACAGGGTTATTCCTCGGAATAGCAACAACCATACAAATGGCAGGGCCATCAGTTTTACTTGGCTATGCATTGTGTGGGTTTATTGCTTTTCTTATCATGCGCCAGTTGGGAGAAATGATTGTTCAGGAACCGGTCGCGGGTTCATTTAGCCATTTTGCATTTAAGTATTGGGGTGGTTTTGCGGGCTTCCTCTCAGGGTGGAATTACTGGGTTATGTTTATCCTTGTTGGGATGACAGAACTGACGGCCGCAGGTAAATATATGCAACACTGGTGGCCTGAGCTCCCGATATGGGTTTCTGCCGCGGTGTTTTTTATTGCGGTAAATGCCGTTAACTTGGTTAATGTTCGCTCTTATGGGGAAACTGAATTCTGGTTTGCATTGATTAAAGTTATTGCTGTCGTAGCTATGATTATTTTTGGTTGCTACTTACTACTTAGCGGTCATGGTGGCTCACAAGCGAAAGTGAGTAACTTATGGGAGTATGGCGGTTTCTTTGCTAATGGTTTTAATGGGCTAATAATGGCTTTGGCTATTATTATGTTTTCATTTGGGGGCTTAGAGCTAGTCGGTATTACGGCCGCAGAGGCAGAAGACCCAGATAAAAGCATTCCAAAAGCGATAAACCAAGTTGTGTACCGTATCTTGATTTTTTATATTGGTTCGTTAGCTGTATTGTTAGCGTTGTACCCTTGGGTTGACCTTGATGGCAAAACAAGCCCATTTGTATTAATTTTCCACGAATTAGGGGACTTACTAGTTGCTAATTCGTTGAACGTTGTCATTTTGATCGCTGCGTTGTCTGTTTATAACAGCGGGGCTTATGCGACAAGCCGTATGTTGTATGGTTTGGCACAACAAAGTAATGCACCTAAATTTCTTGCAAAAGTGAATAAAGGTGGCGTTCCAGTCATGGCTTTATTAGTTTCAGGTATTGCGACTTCTGGCGGGATTTTAATTAACTTTGTGATGGAAGGTAAGGCTTTCGAATTATTAATGTCATTGGTTGTGACGACGTTAGTTCTGAACTGGATTATGATTTGTGTTTCAAATTTGAAGTTCAGAGCGGCAATGAACAAACAAGGTGTTGAAACGAAATTTAAAAGCATTTGGTATCCATTTGGGAACTATCTATGCTTAGCATTTTTGCTGTTAATTTTAGGGATTATCCTGACAATGGACGGCTTACGTATCTCGGTATTAATTATGCCATTATGGATAGCGGTTCTATGGGTTGGGTACCAGTTCTCAGGGGCTAAAAAGCAAGATTTAGCTAAAAGCCAACAGCTGAGCTAAATTTGATTTTCTGATAATAAAAAGGTCGGTGGGAATATCCCACCGGCCTTTTTATACAGTAATGAAGTACTTAAATTACCATTGCCAACGTAACCAAGCGAATAATACGTTACCGTTATTATAAGTTCCCGGAATATAAGTGGCTTGTAGCGAAAGTTTGTCATATTCCACTGATACCAGAGGAAGCGGTGCTGGGATCGGAATATAGTACATATCCTTGCGGGCAGTAACACTTAGAGTGAAGCCAGCTCCCATGCGAAAACCATCAATGTCCCCTGGGATCCACATTTTTTGGAATGCATAACCACCAATTGGCTCCCAATCATTATGTGAATCTTTAAATGCCATTGCATAGATAGCATGCCAGTCATTGTCTTCATCATAACGATATTTACCAAAGCCCAGACCCCAAGGGCGCTCGTTATATTCATCTGTTTTTTTCTTGTCGTACATTGCACGGTTGTGCCAAGTCACAGCGGGAACGTATAGCTCATATTTGTCTGAGTCCCATGTGGTACTGACATTACTTTTAAATGTATCCCATAAATTTGCTGATTGCTCTTGTGCAACGGCAGGCGATGATATGCAGATTGAGGCGCTCATGAGTAGCGATGCACCTACGGCCAACTGTATGTTTTTATAAACTCTCATTGTAAATCCAGTTCTGTATCGCAGATATAAAAATGATGATTAGCTCGCTAATGATTATCAGATTAGCATTATTATTATAATTTTGAGCGAAATTATTTTAATTAAGATGTACAGAATATAACAGTATTTATTACATAGTTAAGGATAATAATTGGCTGGTCATGGTAGAACCGTTTAATTTTGCCTGTTTTTAAGTAGGATAACCGATAGATAAATTGGATGTTAACTTATCAGATTGGTTATTGAATAGGCTAATCCTCCTAAAAATAACCAATAATAATAGATAAGGTATTTCATTTTCTTATTAATAAAGCCGTTATTTGATAAGAAAAAATGAAAGAGAATTTTTTAATCAAGAATAAGAGAAAACATTGTGTCACTCATTATTGTTGTATTTAACGTTTTGTAATAAAAAGATATTTTTAACAATTTAGGTGATTACGACTAGTAATGTTGATAGAGCAGACATTTATGAAAAATAGCGTGCAAACAAATCTAAAAAGTATGATGCACGTCAAATAATGACTTGTCTCAATGGGATGAAATGAGTGTTATAGGCGGCAGGTATAAGCTGCTGCATGTCAACACGGGTAGGAGCGAGTACTTAAAGGTTTATAGCATATACATTGCTGTGCGTAACCTTGGCTTCTAACTAACAAAGGAACATCACCATGATGAAACGCCAAGAACCACTGACTGAATATCAAGCAAAATGCTTGGCTATCGCTACAGACAAAATATTATCACCAAAACAAAAAGCCAATTTTTTAGCGATAGAGGCCGATAGTAATATTCCTTACCTTGCGATGAGCCAACCCCTAGCGGATGCGTTAAATGA
Organism: Providencia sp. PROV150; assembly: GCF_028481025.1. Taxonomy (NCBI): domain Bacteria; kingdom Pseudomonadati; phylum Pseudomonadota; class Gammaproteobacteria; order Enterobacterales; family Morganellaceae; genus Providencia; species Providencia sp. PROV150. The sequence goes on from NZ_JAMPPJ010000004.1 coordinate 41,137, forward strand.
ACGTGTTATTTGTGATATGTATGAAGGAAATGCACCGTATAAGCCACGTTATGTATTGCCTGATTATGTAAAATACCTCAAGCAAGGTTCAAAATACTTAGAGTTAGCCCCTGCTGAGGACTTTGATGATGCCCTTAATCATCTGATGATTTTGTACCACCACGTCCCTTCGGTAACCAATTTCCCTGTGTTTTTAGGGTATTTAGATAAAGTCCTCATGCCATACGTGGGTGAGTTGACAGAAGAACAACTGTATCCAAAACTAAAAAGATTCTGGGTGCAGTTAGACCGAACTCTACCTGATGCTTTTATGCATGCCAATATTGGGCCTGATGACAACGTTATTTGCCGTTTGATTTTACGTATTGATGCAGAACTAAAACAAGTCGCACCTAACCTGACATTTGTCTATCATCCACAACGCACACCAGAGTCACTTTTCTTACAAGCGATTGAGAATATTTGTGAATGTAGTAAGCCACATATTGCAAATGATATTGTTCATAGTGCGGCATTCGATAAACAAGGTTACGGTATTGTCAGTTGTTATAATGCATTACCTGTTGCGGGTGGCGGAAGCACTTTAGTTCGTATTAATTTGCGCGAAGTTGCGTTACGCAGTCAAAATTCAGCTGATTTTTTAAATGTGCAATTGAAAAAGTATTGTGAGTTACAAATGGAACTCATTGAAACACGTAGCGCATTTTTATATGAGGAATCTAATTTCTTCCAAACCAGTTTTCTTGTTCAAGAGGGGTTAATTGAGCCAGAACGCTTTGCACCGATGTTTGGTATTTATGGTTTAGCTGAGGCCGTGAATATCTTGATGGAAAAAGATGGCGTGAAAGGCCAGTACCAAGCGAATTCACCAGCTTTACCATTGTCTTATCAAATTAGTGAACAATTGGCAGACTTTGTTGAAACAACACCGGTTAAATATGGCTATAAAAACCGAGCTATGCTTCATGCGCAATCTGGGATTAGCTCAGACATAGGAACGACGCCGGGGGCTCGTATTCCATATGGTGAGGAGCCTGATCCTGTGTCGCATATTCAAGCCGTTGCACCTCATCACAAACACTATTTATCTGGGATCAGTGACATTTTAACCATCGATGAAACGATTAAACAAAACCCGCAAGCATTAATGCAATTGTGCAAAGGGGCGTTTAGTTGTGGGATGCGCGAATTTACCGCAAACGTGGCAAGTAATGATTTAGTCCGTGTCACTGGCTATATGGTGCGTTTGTCAGATATCGAAAAATACAAAGAACAAGGTTCTAGAAGCAATACTACCTGGTTAGGTGAAGAAGCGACTAAGAACTGTAAAATTACAGCCCGTCAGCAGCGAGTCATCAGCAATGAGCAATCGATGCGCTACGCTGAATAAGGTTATTCCTTTTTCCTGCGTAGATGGGCCGGGCAATCGACATGTTATCTTTTTGCAAGGTTGCAATTTACGTTGTTTGAATTGCCATAATCCATATACCATGGCGCTCTGTGACCATTGTGGGGACTGCGTTTTAACCTGTCCTCACAATGGGTTATCATTTGTTGATGGTAAGGTTATATGGGATAGCGATGCCTGCCAGCTCTGTGACACTTGTTTACAAACGTGCACTAAGAATTCAAGCCCAATGACAGTGTCGTTAAGTGTTAATGATGCTATCAATGACTTGAAAAAAAATGTTGTCTTTCTGAATGGTATAACCATTAGTGGCGGGGAAGCAACAACACAATTACCTTTTATTATTGAATTATTTAAAGCGATTAAAGACACACCTGAACTGAAACATTTAACCTGCTTTATTGACAGTAATGGCCATCTTGCTTCTGCGGGGTGGAGTAAGGTAATTGAGTATACTGATGGCGTAATGATTGACTTAAAATCATGGAGCGATGAGTGTGCCTTAAGATTAACTGGGAAAGATAACCAACGTGTATTTCAATCAATTCAATTTCTGGCACAAGCGGGGAAATTGTATGAATTGCGTTTATTATATATTCCTCAGCAAACAGATTATCTAGAACATATTGATAAACTGGCTGATTTCTTAAATCAACTTCCTGCAAACACACGAATAAAAGTTAATGCTTTTCAGCAACATGGCGTAAAAAATGAAGCGGCTAACTGGCCTGCGGCAACCCAAACGGAAGTAGAGACATTTGCCCAGCTATTAAAACAGCGAGGTGTCGGTAACATTCATTTGCCTAATGTGTACTTATAAGTCACGCTAATTTTTCCTGTGTAATATATTTCCCCTTTTTATCTAAGTCATTAAAATTCATTCACTAACCGCTGGTATTTGTTAAATGATATGAGACAATCAAAGCGGTTTTATTGTTTGATTTAAAATGATTTCAGTAAACCTCGCTTATCAATCTATTCAAATGCTTTAGCCGAAAAGGGGAATCACTCATGAGGATCAATGCGTTAACTATAGCCGGAACAGACCCATCGGGTGGGGCGGGTATTCAGGCGGATTTAAAAACTTTCTCTGCGTTAGAGGCTTATGGTACGAGTGTGATGACGGCATTGGTGGCTCAAAATACCCGAGGCGTGCAATCCGTCCAAGACTTACCCCCTGAATTTGTGGCGGCACAATTAGACTCTGTTCTCAGTGATGTGCGAATTGATAGCGCAAAAATCGGCATGTTATTTAACCAAAGTAATATCGCAGTTGTGGCGAAGGCGCTGAAGCAATATCCTATTCCGTATGTGGTATTGGATACTGTAATGGTGGCTAAAAGTGGCGACCCGTTACTATTACCCGATGCGGTTGATGCACTGCGCCAACAATTATTGCCCCTCGTTTCTATAATTACACCGAATCTCCCTGAAGCCGCGGTATTACTAGACGAAAAAGTTGCACAAACAGAAAGCCAAATGTTGACTCAGGGGTATAAATTACTTGAAAAAGGTTGTCAAGCGGTGTTGATGAAAGGCGGGCACCTAAGTGATGCTGAAAGCCCTGATTGGTTAATCACACCTGAAGGTGAATGGCGCTTTACCTCTATTCGCGTAAATACTAAAAATACCCATGGTACTGGGTGTACTTTGTCAGCGGCTTTGGCTGCTCTGCGCCCTCGTTGCTCTGATTGGCAAGAAGCGGTTACGCAGGCTAAAGCCTATTTACAAGCTGCGTTAGAGCAAGCGGACAGTTTAGAAGTTGGCAAGGGGATTGGCCCAGTACACCACTTCCATGCATGGTGGTAGCCTGTAATGATTGAAAGCCCGAACACTAGGGCTTTCTCGTTATATTTTAAGCTAATAAGTTACATTGAGGCGGCAACCGGCACTGAATAGCATTCGGCTGCACTGCGAACGTAAAGGTATCTCCCGATAATGGCTCACCATCAAGGTTTAAGATCATATCGTGAGGAGATGAAATTTTTACCCATGATAATTGCCTTTCGACCAAGTGCTCGTTTTTATCGTCTGAAAATAGGTTTGCTAAAAATGCGGGTATGACATCCCTTGCAGGAATAATCAGTAAATTTAATGCGCCATCATTAATCAGTGCTTGCGGTGTCAGTTGTTGCCCTCCGCCCGCTTGGCGGCCGTTTCCGACAGCGATGACCAACGTTTCACCTTCCCAACTAAAGTTTTCACCCTCAATGCGGCAAATATCCGTTTTCAGCGTATCAGGGCGCAGTAAGCCATTTATCACGTAAGCGGCACCGCCCAATGCTGATTTCAGTGCTTCAGGCGTTTCGGTGGTAATGCGCGTCCCAAAGCCGCCAGTCGCCATATTGAGAAAATAATATTGCTTATTGACTTGCGCAATATCAATGGGAACTGCTTTACCTTTTAATGAGAGAGCAAGGGCGGCTTCAATATCCAGTGGAATATTCGCGCTGGTGGCAAAATCATTTGCCGTTCCCATCGGGAGAATTCCTAAAGTAGGGCGAGAGTCACTCGGGAACTTCATCAAGGTACTGGCAACCGCATTCACTGTGCCGTCACCTCCTGCGGCAATGATGGTATCAACGCCGTGTTTTATTGCCTGAGAAATAAAATAATAAGTATCATCCAATTCCCACGGAATACGGACTTGAATTTGATGGCCTTCATTACGTAAGTGAGTAATGGCCTTTCGCAGCTCAGCGTGATTGGCTTGTTTACCATTAAGGATAATCATGGCTGACTGATATTGATTCATATATACCCATCCATTCGGCTTAACATATGGCAAATATTCGTTAAAATGAGTATAAATGGATTTATAAGATATTGATGAGCTTATTTTAGATTTTTTACAGTAATAGCGTTAACAAGAGAAATGAAATAGAAATTGCAGATAAAAGAAATGGCTAGCTCAAGGGAGATTGAGCCAGCCAAGGAGGTGGTTCCTAGTCTTATTTTATGACTTTCTAGTTCTTCGTTTTCAAGAGTGACTATACGATATTGAATAGCCAATTGATGTGATCTGTTGCATAAAATTGGATATTCAGTGCACTTTTCAATGTAAATGTCAATAACGCGAATGATTCTCATATAAGAAAAAGCATATAAAGTGAAATAATATCATATTATAGATAAAAAAAAGCCAAAATATCAAAACGTTAAACGATGAGATTTTGGCTTTTAGCGAACAAACTATTTAAAAAACACGGAGTGGCGGTTAGCCTGCAATTTGCTTTTCTGCCTGAGTTTGGTGAGGTGCGCGGGTCGTTGTTCCTGCTAAGTTACGGATCAACAAACCAAAATTAACATCGACATCCTCAGGGATTGGCAGGTAAACCACATGGCCGTTACCGGGTGCAACATCAATCGCTTCACCTTTGCGGTTTGCTAATGAGTCCAAAGTAAAGACAATATTACCCGCCGGGGTCATCATCTCTAAGCTATCCCCAACACTAAATTTATTTTTTACATCAACCTCAGCCATACCATTGACACGTTTACCTGTGAATTCACCCACAAATTGCTGAGTTTCAGAAACAGAATAGCCATATTCATAGGTTTGGTAGGCATCGTGAGTGTGGCGACGCAAGAAACCTTCAGTGTAACCACGGTGTGCTAACCCTTCTAAAGTAGATAACAACGTTGGGTCAAAGGGTTTTCCTGCGACAGCATCGTCAATCGCACGTCTATAGACTTGTGCAGTACGAGCACAGTAATAAAACGATTTTGTGCGGCCTTCAATTTTTAATGAGTGAACACCCATTTTTGTTAGGTTTTCAACGTGTTCGATTGCACGTAAATCTTTAGAGTTCATGATATAAGTGCCATGTTCGTCTTCAAAGGCCGTCATATATTCGCCTGGACGTTTAGCTTCTTCTATCATAAAGACTTTATCTGTTGGCGCGCCCGCACCTAGGGTTGGTGCCACATTTTGTACAGGGATAGGTTCATGCACATGGACAATATTACCCACATCATCTTCTTTACCTTCTTGTACGTTATATTCCCAGCGGCAAGCATTGGTGCAAGTCCCTTGATTTGGGTCGCGTTTATTAATATAACCGGAAAGTAAACAACGGCCGGAATAGGCCATACAAAGGGCACCATGGACAAAGACTTCAAGCTCGATTTCCGGTACTTGTTGACGAATTTCAGCAATTTCTTCGAGGGATAATTCGCGAGATAAGATCACACGTGTTAAGCCCATTTGTTTCCAAAACTTCACCGATGCCCAGTTAACTGCATTGGCCTGCACTGATAAATGAATATCCATCTCAGGAAACGCTTCACGAACCATCATAATAAGGCCAGGGTCAGACATGATCAGAGCATCTGGGCCCATTTCAATGACGGGGGTTAAATCACGAATAAAGGTTTTTAATTTCGCATTATGAGGGGCAATATTCACCACCACATAAAACTTTTTACCCAACTCATGGGCTTCCTGAATGCCTTTAGCTAAGTTTTCGTGATTAAATTCGTTATTTCGTACGCGTAAGCTGTAACGAGGCTGTCCTGCATAAACGGCGTCTGCGCCATACGCGAAGGCGTAGCGCATATTTTTTAATGAACCGGCAGGAGACAAAAGCTCTGGTGTAAACATGGTTATTCTCTATCTGATGTCAAGTCAGCACTCACTCATACGAGAGAGTGTTTTTAAGGGATGAGGATTTTACTCCTATTTGATAAAAAAACCAAATATCCCACAAGAATAGTATGTCTATTGATTACTTAATATTCATCCCAACGGTAGCCGAGGCCATATATTGAACGAATAAAGGTTTTTTCGTTATCGAGGGACTCTAATTTACGGCGTAAATTTTTGACGTGACTATCAATTGTACGGTCCGTTACTACGCGGTGGTCGTCATATAAGATATCCAGTAACTGGTCGCGAGAAAACACCATACCTGCATTATCAGACATAAACTTGAGTAGCCGAAATTCAGCGGGCGTGAGTTCAAGTAACTGTGAGCCATAGCGTACTTGAAATGCATTTTCATCAATAATAAGCTTGGTTTGATTATTGCTATTAGTTTGGCTATTACTAGTTGTCATATTTGGCTGGCAACGGCGTAAAATCGTTTTGACTCGAGCCACGACTTCTCGCGGGCTAAAAGGCTTACAAATATAGTCGTCAGCCCCAATTTCTAACCCTAATAAACGGTCAATTTCTTCGGTTTTTGCTGTCACCATAATAATGGGAACATCACTGAATTTTCGTAGTTCACGACATACTGAAATGCCGTCCATACCGGGTAACATTAAATCTAATAAAATGAGTGCAGGTTGATGTTGTTTAACATAGTCGATTACTTGGTCACCCCGTGCAATTAATGCGGGTTGATAATTTGCAGCTTGTAAGTAATCGAACAGCAGTTGGCCTAGCTTGGGTTCATCTTCCACAACCAAAATAGGGGTATTGCTCTGTTCAGTCATGATCATAAACCTTTGTCTTTTAATTGAATCGGTAAATTAATGGTAATTTTGACACCACCTAATGGTGACGGTGCTGCGGAAATTGTTCCATGGTGAGCCTCAACAATATTATAGCAAATGGCCAACCCTAAACCTGAACCGCCACTGGCGCGATTACGAGAACCTTCAGCACGGTAAAAACGTTCAAATAAATGTTGGCATTGCTCAGCAGACAGCCCCGGGGCGCTATCTTGCCAAATTATACTGAGCTGGTTGTGGTCTTGTGTGACTTGAATGGCAATTTTACCTTGTGGGTCTGTATAGCGTAAGCTGTTTTCCATTAAGTTATAGAATAACTGAGTGATGCGGTCAGGGTCTGCAAACACGTTGCCTTGTGCAATAAATTGCCGTTCAACTGAAAGTTGTTGGTCTTCTAACCGCCAGCGAGCTTGGCCTATCGCCATTTCAATTAAAGGAATGATATCGGTAAGTTGCATACGATAGACCAATGAGCCTCTATCCGATAACGAGAGCTGGTGGAGGTCATTAACCAGCTTAATTAAAGTTTGAGTTTCATTCAGTAGGGAATTGATTGTTTCGGGAGTGGCTTGCCGGACGCCATCTTGCACAGCTTCTAATTCGCCTCGCAGAACTGACAACGGCGTGCGGAGCTCATGGGAAATATCCGCCATATAATCACGCCGCATTTGTTCGTTTTTTTCAAGGGTAGAGGCCAGATGGTTAAAATCTTTAGCCAGTTGCCCAAGTTCATCGCGGCCAGACTCAGGAACCCGCGTGGCAAAATCACCATTGGCGAGCCGGTTAGTGCCTTCGAGTAACCGCTTGATGGGTTTCAAAAAACTACGGGCAAGGAACAATGTGGCAATCAGAGCCACAAATAAAGACAGCCCAGCGATGATCCAACTGGTATACATTTGTTTGGTATCAAAACGGCGGTCAAGGGCGCTGCTGATTCCCGTTTCATAGCTGGCAACGAGCCAACCGACGGTTTCGCCATTGCTAGTAACAATAGGCTCACGGAGAACTTTGCTCGGTAGGGGCGTGTCTTGCCCGAAAATTAGCCGGTCTTGTGTATCATAAACCCAAAAAATGGTTCGCCAGCGCTGTCGCATCGGGCCACGATGCTGTTGATGTTCTACAGAGCGCAGAATACGAAAGAAAATGCGATCATTACCAATCAAAAACCGCCAATTGCCCATTTCTTCATATTGTTCCGCAAGGGCGGAAGAAACCTGCTCAACGCGTTGTTGGTCATTTTCTTTAATATAATCAATAAAGCCATGTTGAAAACTCATGCGCACGCCTTGGTGCATAATTAGCACTAGCAATAAGCATGTCGCAAAAATAGCTAAAAAAAGCCGAGTACTAACGCTATTTAACCTAAGCTTCATGGTTATTCTCCACAATCTTATGCGTTAATGACTTTTTGCGCTGCCAACGTTGCCTTAAGCTATCAAAACTTAAATACACAACAGGAGTGGTAAATAAAGTCAGCAATTGGCTCATTATTAAGCCACCGACAATGGTGATCCCGAGAGGTTGACGTAGTTCTGCTCCATCACCACTACCTAACATTAACGGTAACGCACCAAAAATGGCGGCGAGTGTCGTCATTAAAATAGGGCGAAAACGTAATAAACTGGCACGGAAAATGGCTTCTTGAGCGGTTAAACCCGCTGTTCTTTGTGCTTGAATAGCAAAATCCACCATAATAATGGCGTTCTTCTTGACGATCCCAATTAATAGCATGACGCCGATTAAAGCGATTAAACTAAATGGTGTGTCAAATAACTCAAGGGCTAATAATGCACCGACACCAGCAGAAGGCAAAGTTGATAAAATTGTCAGTGGGTGAATATAACTTTCATATAGAATCCCAAGGACTAAATAGACAGTCACAATAGCGGCTAAAATCAAAAATAATTGTGATTGCAAAGTTTCTTGGAATATTTGTGCCGTTCCTGCAAAAGACCCTCGCACTGTAGATGGCACGCCAAGCGCAGTCATGGTTTTTTCTATTTCGACGATGGCATCATTTAAGGTATAACCGTCAGCGACATTAAATGCGATAGTGGATGAAGCTGATAGCCCCTGGTGGTTCACGCTTAATGGCGCATTCGCCGGCTGCCAACGAGCAAAATAAGACAGCGGGATAGCGTCACCATCTTTATTGATAACAAACATTTTGTCGAGGGAACTGACATCTTGCGTATATTCAGGGGCAACTTCCATCACCACTTTATATTGGTTCATTGCTTCATAAATAGTGGAAACTTGGCGTTGGCCAAATGCGTTGTTAAGCAAACTGTTAGCTTCACGGACATCGATACCTAGCTGGGCCATTAAGTCCCTATCGTAGGTGATCGCCATTTCTGCGCCTTTGTCTTCCTTATCTGAGTTCACATCTGTCAGCTGTGGCAATTCACCGAGTGCTTTACGAATGGCGGGTTCCCAGTCACGCAATGCAGAAAGTTCATCCGCAAGCAGTGTAAACTGATAGCTGGCATTGGCTTGTCGACCTCCCACTCGAATATCTTGTACTGGCATCATAAACAGGTTAGCCCCTGGCTCATTGGCTAATTTCATGCGTAACCGATTAATGACTTCAGCTGAACTTTCAGTACGTTCACCCAGTGGTTTTAATGAGATATACATAAAACCGCTGTTTACCCGGCTACCGCCAGTAAAACCGGTGACATTATCCGTCGCTGGGTCGGCTTTAACTTGCTGCATAAAACGGGTCATTTTTTCTTTCATTGACTGGAATGAAATACTTTGGTCTGCGCGAACAAAGCCCAGCACACGGCCAGTATCTTGTTCAGGAAAGAAAGTTTTCGGAACGGTAATATACAGATAAACGTTTAAGCCGATTGTGGCAAATAGCACCGCGAGAACACTACGGCGATGTTCGAGTACCCATTTTAAAGCGATGCCATAACTTTCTTGCAAGCGCAGCAACACACGTCCAAACCCGCGATGTTTAGCTTTGACGTTGCGAGGACGTTTCTTCAGTAAGTAAGCACACATCATAGGGGTGAGCGTTAATGAGATCACCAAAGAAATACCGATAGCGGTTGCAAGGGTAATGGCAAATTCGCGGAATAAACGGCCGACCAGTCCATCCATAAGCAGTAGCGGAATAAAAACAGCCACTAAGGAAATACTCATGGAAACGACGGTAAAGCCGACTTCATGCACGCCTTTAACCGCCGCAATAAACGGTTTTTTACCATTTTCGATATGACGCGAGATATTTTCTAATACGACAATGGCATCATCAACCACAAAGCCCGTCGCAACCGTTAATGCCATCAATGACAAGTTATTTAAACTAAAGCCACATAAATACATGGCTGTAAAAGTCCCAATCAATGAGACAGGGACAGCAACGGCAGGGATCAAAGTAGCACGACCTGAACGTAAGAACAGCAGTACCACGAGGATCACCAAGGCAACGGCAATCAGTAGAGCACGTTCCACTTCGGCTAGAGACGCGCGGATGGTCGGTGTTCTGTCTTGTGCCACTTTTAAATCAATAGCGGCAGGGATCATGTCATTGAATTCAGGCAATTCAGCACGAATACGGTTCACTGTTTCAATAATATTGGCGCCAGCTTCACGACGAATGACAATCAAAATAGCCGGTTTACCGTCTGCCATACCGGCAGCGCGTACGTTTTCAATGGAATCTTTAACATTGGCGACATCGGTGAGCTTTACAGCATTGCCTTGGCTGTAATGAACAATAATTGGTCGATAATCGGCTGCTTTTTTTAACTCATCATTAGTCTGTACTTGATAACGTTTTTCGTCATCATTGATATAGCCTTGCGGTTGGCGAACGTTAGCACTACTAATGGCTGAGCGCACGGCATCAAGGGAAACCCCTTGGTTAAATAGGGCGGTTGGGTTGAGTTCAACCCGTACGGCAGGGAGCGAGCCGCCACCAACTGAAACTTCACTAACCCCTTCAATTTGCGCAATTCGCTGGGCTAAACGGGTAGATGCAATATCATAAATTTCGCCAGTACCCATGGTCTCTGAGGTCATGGTTAAAATCATAATTGGCGCATCAGACGGGTTAGACTTGTAATAACGTGGACGGCTTGGCATACCGCTGGGCAGCAGGTTTTGCGCCGCATTAATCGCAGCTTGCACTTCCCGAGCCGCGTTATTAATGTCTTTGTCGAGATTAAACTCAAGGGTAATAGTGGTTCGCCCAAGCGCACTGCTTGAGGTCATTTCGCTGATCCCAGCAATACTGCCTAAAGAGCGTTCAAGAGGTGTCGCAACGGAGGACGCCATGGTTTCCGGTGACGCCCCAGGAAGTGACGCTGTCACGTTAATCACAGGGTAATCTACTTGAGGCAACGGAGAAACGGGTAAAAATAGAAAGCTCAGGGCACCACACAAAGTAATCGCAACGCTAATCAGCGTCGTTGCTACCGGGCGGCTAATAAATAGAGCAAAGAAGCGCTTCATTATGACACCTGTGCCTTCTTCGCTTGGCGACGGTCTTTAAAATAATGAGAAAGACGGTCGAACAATAAGTAAATAACCGGTGTGGTAAATAAGGTGAGGATTTGGCTCATAATTAAGCCACCAACCATACAAATTCCTAATGGTTGGCGTAATTCTGCACCGACACCTGTACTTAGCATTAATGGCAAGGCACCTAGTAATGCCGCCATGGTGGTCATTAAAATTGGGCGAAAACGCAGTAGGCAAGCTTGGTAGATGGCATCATAAGGGGACATTCCCTGTTCACGCTCTGCAGCAAGGGCAAAGTCAATCATCATAATGGCGTTCTTTTTCACGATACCAATTAATAAGATGATGCCGATGACTGCAATAACATCAAGGTCTTTTCCTGCCATCATTAAAGCAAGTAATGCGCCAACCCCCGCAGTCGGTAAGGTAGATAAAATCGTAATCGGGTGGATAAAGCTCTCATATAAAATGCCTAATACGATATACATCGCCACAATTGCGGCTGCAATTAACCAGATAGTGCTGCTTAGTGCAGCTTCAAAGGCTAAAGTCGCCCCTTGGAATTGTGTGGTAATGGATTTTGGCATAGCAATTTGTGATTCGGCCAATTTCACGGCATTGACGGCAGACTCAAGCGAAGCGCCATTCGCCACATTAAACGAGAATGTCACCGCGGGAAATTGGTCGAGGTGATTAATGGCTAATGGCCCATTACCTTCTTGAATATTTACCAAGGTGCTTAGTGGCACAATGGCTCCATCAGTGCCTTTTAGACGAATATCATTCAGCGCATCCATACCATCACGGGTTTGTGTGTCATGTTCTAATATCACACGATATTGATTTGACTGTGTGTATATGGTTGAAACCATTCGCTGCCCAAATGCATTATATAAAGCGTTATCAATGGCTGACATTGTGATACCAAAACGGCTTGCGGTATCACGGTTAACATTCACATAGGCAACTAGCCCTTTATTTTGCCAATCACTACTGACATCCGTGAGTTCAGGTTGTTGTTCTAGGGCTTCTAACAAGCGTGGAACCCAAGTGGTTAATTCCTCTAGTGAACCGGCCTGTAACGTAAATTGATACTGTGTGCGTGCAACTTGCGTATCGATGGTGAGATCTTGCATAGGCTGCAGATATAAATTCACCCCAGCAATGTTATCCACGGATTGTTGTAGACGATCAATAATCGCCACCACTCTATCTTCACGCTCATCAAGGGGCTTTAAGGTAATTTGGAGACGCGCGTTGTTTAATGTTGGGTTGCTACCATCAACCCCCACATAAGTGGTGACATTATCAACCGCAGGGTCTGCCAATAATTTTGACGCAACTTCCTGTTGCTTTTGCGCCATGGCCGCAAAAGAAATAGATTGACGGCTTTCAATTGACCCTTGAATAATTCCACTGTCTTGCAAAGGGAAAAACCCTTTTGGGATCCACATATACAGCAAAACAGTCAGCACCATGGTGCCTAGCGCCACAGAAAGCGTTAACCATTGGTGATTAAGAATACGTTTTAACCAAATTGCGTATCCAGCAACCATACGGTCAAAGAAACGCTCACACGCTAGTTCAAAACGGTTATGTTTATGTTGCGACTCTGGTTTTAATAAACGCGCACACATCATTGGCGTTAACGTCAAAGAGACGACAGCGGAGATCAAAATAGCCACGGCTAGGGTAATGGCAAATTCGCGGAATAACCGGCCGACAATATCCCCCATAAATAACAGCGGGATTAATACTGCAACTAAAGAAAAGGTGAGGGAGATAATGGTAAACCCGATTTCACCCGCCCCTTTGAGTGCAGCGACCAGAGGCTTATCGCCTTTTTCTAAGTAGCGGGAAATATTTTCAATCACCACTATCGCATCATCGACCACAAAACCTGTGGCGATGGTTAATGCCATTAGGGTGAGGTTATTGACAGAAAAACCACAAAAATACATGACTGCAAAGGTACCAACGAGGGACAGCGGTACCGCAATGCCCGGTATTAAGGTGGCAATTCCATTGCGTAAAAACAAATAAATCACCATCACCACGAGGGCGATGGCTAACATTAACTCAAACTGTACATCATTAACGGACGCTCGAATAGTACTGGTTCTATCGGTTAAAATATCGACATTAACCGATTTAGGTAAGCTTTCAATTAATTCGGGTAACAGCGTACGAATGGTATCTGTGGTTTCAATGACGTTAGCACCGGGCTGCCGCTGCACATTGATCACAATCGCCTGTTCATTATTTGCCCATGCCCCTAAATAGGCATTTTCGGCACCTTGTGCAATCGTTGCAATGTCGCCTAAACGTACAGGCGCACCATTTTGGAAGGCCACAATAAGCTGACGATAGTCGTCAAGTGACTTCATTTGGTCGTTAGCAGAAAGCGTCACTGCTCGCGTTGGCCCATCGAAACTCCCTTTTGCGGAGTTGACGTTAGCATTGTTGATGGCTAGGCGGATGGTTTCGCTATCCAGCCCTTTGGCTGCCATGGCTTGTGGGTTTAAATTCACGCGAACAGCAGGGCGTTGACCACCGGCTAAGGTGACTAAACCCACTCCATTAACTTGGGATATTTTCTGGGCAATTCGCGTTTCAATAATATCCTGTACCTGCGTTAATGGCATCGCATCAGAGGTGACCGCTAAGGTGAGTATAGGTGGGTCAGCAGGGTTTACCTTATTATAAATCGGAGGATAGGGTAAATCCGAAGGCAGTAAGCTACTGGCGGAATTAATCGCTGCTTGGACTTCTTGTTCGGCAACCTCTAGAGGCAACGTTAATTGGAACATCAGTGTTATAACTGATGCTCCTCCTGAACTTTGCGATGACATCTGTTTAAGACCCGACATTTGCCCAAACTGGGTTTCCAAAGGCGCAGTCACTGCAGAGGTCATCACATCGGGGCTGGCTCCCGGGTAAAGGGTAACAACTTGAATCGTCGGATAATCGACTTCGGGCAGGGCTGAAACAGGTAAGAAGCGATAGCCGATGATCCCTGCAAGTAATATAGCCACCATGAATAATGTGGTAGCCACAGGGCGCAAAATAAATAAACGAGAAGGCCCACCGCCTTTTAACATTTCAGGCTGCATTACGCTTTCTCCGCGCTATTGGCTTTACCTTTGCGGGGCTCTTTTTTGGCGATGCTTTCAGCGGTAACGACTTCGACAGTTGTGCCATCGGTGAGTTTATCAACACCATCGGTGATGACTTTGGTATTTGCTGCGAGCCCACTTTCAATAACGACTTGTTGGCTATCTTGCATCCCCACGGTCACATTGTGTTTGCTGACTTTATTATCATCACTCAATACCCAAACATAGTGACCTTCATTGCCCATTTGCAGTGCAGCGGTTGGGATCACCACGGCATTTTGCAGCGTTTCAACTTGCATTTTTACGTTAACAAATTGATTAGGGAAAAGTTTTTCTTCTTCATTGGTAAAGCGCGCTTTTATTTTAAGAGTGCCGGTCGCAGCATCAATTTGGTTATCAGTACTGAGTAGCTCACCGCTTGCGATTAGCGCGATATTGTTTCTGTCCCAAGCTTCAATCAATACTTTTTCACCGGAAGATTGTGCTTGCTGGATCGCGGGAATATCACCTTCAGGTAAAGCAAACAAGACATCTGCGGGTTGAGTTTGTGTGATAACAACAAGAGGGGTTGAGGTTCCTGAAGAGATAAAGTTTCCGACATCAACTTGTTTTAAACCAACCCGCCCTGAGATGGGGGCAGTAATTTTACTGTAGGTTAATTGCAGTTTGGCATTATCAACAGCCGCTTGGTCGACTTTAATACTGCCTTGTGCCTGTAATACCGCCGCTTTTTGGTTATCTAGCTCTTGTTGTGAAATCACTTTAGTGCCAGCAAGCTTTTGATAACGCGCTAAATCTAATTGCGCATTAGCTAACGTTGCTTTGTCTTTAGCTAATTGCCCCTCAGCTTGTGATAGCTGAACTTCAAATGGGCGAGGGTCAATCTGTGCCAATAAATCTCCCTTATTGACATATTGCCCTTCGGTAAAATACAGCTGCATTAACTGGCCTTCAACACGGCTGGTTACAGTGACAACATTTGCCGCTTGCACCGTGCCTAAGCCTGATAAAAATCGCGGAACGACTTTTTGTTCAGCAACGGCAAACTGCACAGGGGCTAACACACGTGGTGGGCGGCCCATCGCGCTTCGCTGTGAGTTTGGTTTTGCTACGGTACCAGTAGATTGTGTATCTGATTGTTTTTCTTGATGATAAAAGTACCAAGAAACGCCAGCTACCGCAATAATGGCAATAAAAATGGCAGAGCGAATAAAAGGTTTACGTTGTTTTTGTTTATTCATTTTGGGTAATTCGCTTAACTCAAAAAAAGTGGATGAGATCCGTCAGGCTGTATACTAAAAAACTAACAAAAAAGAGTCAGTTAGACATATTAGTAGTTTAACGTGATAGGTACAAAGAAAAATGGAGGAAATATGAATAAGTGTCAATTTCTGTACTTGTATACTTCAGTGCTTGTAAAGGGGGAGAGCGGGGGGAATAATTTTGTAACAATTAAGATTGCCCCCTGAGTAAATAGGGGGCAATCGATTTTATAAACTAGAAGCTTTTAATACCGCAGATTTTTCGTTTGAAGACTCTGAATTGACAGTCCAACCTTTCCAAGATAGAGGAATGAAGGCTACAGCAACCGCTAATAATGAGACGCCAGCGACATAATAGGCAGGTGCCATGTGAGATTGCTGCAACCAAGCACCAGTTAATATTGGTGTTAAACCACCAAAAATTGCATAAGCCACATTGTAAGCGAATGACAGACCAGAATAGCGAATTTCAGGTGGAAATGCGCGTGTACTGATAATAGGAGTGGTTGCAATCGCACCAACAAAGAAGCCCATCAAGCCATAGTTAAAAATTAACGTACTCGCCGCAATATCACTGGATAATGACGAATAGAAGTAAATTGCCGTTACGGCTAATCCACCCCATGATAAAGTCATTGAGGTACGTGTTCCGGTTTTATCGCCTAACCAGCCCCAGAAGATACAGCCTAATGTTAAGGTCAATGTCGCCGCACAGTTGGCTTGCAATGCCACATTCCTATCAATGTTATAGATCCCTTTTAACACCACATCTGGTGTCATCAAAATGGTGACAACGATAGCGGTTGATAATGACCACGTCAGTGCCGCAGTGATCATACAAGCTTGTTTATGAGACTTAATGACGGTTTTGACGGGTAATTCTTGTGACAAGGCCTTTTTGGCTGCCAGTTCTTTAAATATCGGGGTTTCTTGTAAAAAACGACGTAAATACACAGAGATAAACCCAAAAACACCACCAAGAATAAATGGAATACGCCATGCAAAATCATGAATTTCAGTTGTAGTATAAGAGCGCTCAATAATAATTGCGACGATAGAGCCTAATAAAATACCACCGGTGATCCCAGAAGTCAGTGTACCGACACCTAAACCATAACGCTGTTTTGGTGTATGTTCTGCAATAAATACCCATGCACCTGGCATTTCACCACCAATCGCGGCACCTTGCATAATACGCATTAACAGCAGTAATAATGGAGCAGCAGCACCAATAGTTTCAAAAGTAGGTAAGAAACCAATAACAAATGTTGGGAATGCCATTAAGAAAATACTGAGGGTAAACATTTTCTTGCGGCCAATTTTATCCCCGAAGTGAGCCATGATAATGCCACCAAGAGGGCGAGCAAGGTAACCTGCTGCAAATAGACCCAGTGTTGCCATTAGCGCGAGAAATTCGTTATCCCCTGGGAAAAATAGTTGGGAAATAATTTTTGCGTAAAAAACAAAGATAACGAAGTCATAAAACTCAAGAGTTCCCCCTAAAGAGGATAAGCCTAATGTTTTATAGTCTTCTTTGCCCAAAGGTCTCGCAGAGGGCTGGCTGGCGGTTTGCGGTGTCATTATAGTTTCCTTCTAACTACCTGTAATACTAAATTGCATAAATTCAAAATAATAAGCATTGACTCATAATAATGAGCTAATCATTTTTATTGGTGCAGATAAGAGGTATAAAACGTTGGATGGGTATAACTTAGTTTAATACACAGTATCTTTCTTGCATGAGTATATTTATAGCAGGAAATTCTATATTCTGTAAACCTCAACCCTAAAAACAAGAATGACATTCCAATTAGTTTTGATTTGTTAGCGTATTGATTTGGTGTGATGATAAATAACCTTATATGATGTTAATAATATGAATTTTGCAGAATATCGTATATTTAAATTAGTGAGTTATAGCGTTAATTATATTTAATTTAATAAATTCTTACTGAATTATGGTAAGTAAATATTACCTAGATATTATTCGTTATAATTAACTTTATTAATCTAGATAAACTAAATAACTATAAAATCATTTAATTAATAGATAAATAAAAGGGTTGTTTGCGGGATTTTGGTTTTTTAGCTGGGCTTTGCTGTCGGAGGGAGTGTTTTGTAAATTGCACGCGCCTAATCTAAGAGTAGGACGCGTGCAAAGCGAATTTAAACGAGGAATAGAGTGGCTAAGCCAAGGAAAATAAAGAAACCGCCTGTATCTGTGATAGCGGTGATCATCACGCTAGAACCGATAGCAGGGTCCTTGCCCAGTTTTAGCATAATGAGTGGAATAACTACGCCCATAATAGCCGCCATTAGTAGGTTCAAGATCATCGCTAATGTCATGACTGCACCCATAGCGATATCGCCATAAAGGAAGTAAGTGACGACACCCATAATTCCTCCCCATACAACCCCATTAATAAAGGCGACACCAAGCTCCCTTAACATTAAGAAAGAGAAACTATTGTTTTGTATCTGGTGCAGGGCAATGGCACGAACAATCATGGTAATGGTTTGGTTTCCCGTATTACCGCCAATTCCTGCCACAATAGGCATTAATGTGGCAAGGGCGACTAATTGGGAAATCGTATCTTCAAAAACCCCAATAACACGAGAAGCCACAAAAGCGGTACATAGGTTAATGGCTAGCCATGTCCAACGGGTTTTAACGGCTTGGCCGACAGGGGCGAAAACGTCTTCTTCAGGGCTTAACCCCCCCATACGACGAATACTGTTATCGTTTTCTTCACTAATGTTATCAACGATATCTTCAACCGTCAGGCGGCCCATTAGTAGGCCGTTGTTATCAACAACAGCCGCAGAAATTAAGTCATAACGTTCGAACGCACTCGCTGCGTCTTCGCCTTTTTCATCAGGCAAGAAGGTCACTGTGTCAGTCTTCATGACATCGGCCACTATTTTTTCAGGGGATTGCGTTAAAATAGTGGTTAGAGGCAATTCACCTTGTAAATAATTACTGTTATCGACAACGAAAATTTTGTCGGTCGCTTCTGGGATCTTGCCCCGTTGGCGTAAATAACGTTGAACCGTTTTTAGCGTCACATTTGGGCGTACGGTGACGAATTCAAAATCCATCATTTGGCCGACGCTATCTTTCGCATATTGTAAAACTTCGCGAATACGGCTTCGCAGGCTAGGTTCTAAATAGGTGAGGAGCCGACGCATGGTGTCACGAGGTAAATGCTCAGCAATATAGGCTTGTTCGTCAACATGCAAGTTGGCAACGGCGCGCAGTAGTTCTCTGTCAGACATATCCTTAATTAGGCTATCCCAAACAGAAACCGAGGCCTCAACTAACACTTCACCACGTTCGTTATTATCAACAAGACGCCATAACGCGAGACGCTCATCATAAGGGAGCATTTCTAAGATATCGGCGATATCCGCAGTGTGTAAATCAAGTAGCAATTCTTTTACAAGACTAATTTTTTCACTAATTGCTTTGTCATCAATACTGACGTGTTGATCATTTTCAACAAGCGCATGGACGAACTCTTCGTCATCTAAAAATAGCGTCAGGATTTGCTGGCGAATATGTGCCAGTTTTTGAGAGTGCGGGTTGACTGTTGGCGCCGCATCGGTTGAGAAAGCAGATTGTGACATTTTAATCCTTAAAGCAATAGCAGCGCAAAAGCGCTTTTTATGAATTCGTCTGCGAGCGGACGAAATTTATTATCATTATTGTCGCTTATTTAAATAATATATCAAATAGTTGAGTCAAATAAGCGGTGATTTTCAAGTCATCAATGATGAATAATAAGAACAAATCACTACAATAATGGCCGCAAATTACTCATTTTCTGCGCAAATAGTTAACGACCAACCGGGAACATCTTCCCAATAGCCACTTTCCTTTTCTAAATCTAATAACATCAATGCATTTTGCACGAGATATTCAGATGGTAAATAGATAGTCCAGTGCCCATCATCCGTTTCTATCCGTAACGAAGAAGGGATTGTTGTAGATTGGCGTTGATTATTTAACAAAATGGCTAGCCGCAAAATTTGGATAAGCGGCATAAATTGTTTTCTTTTAAATAAATTAAATTTAGGGATATCGTCATACTTAATAGCCCTACGATGATTACGTACTAATGTTGCCAGTAATAGTTGCTGTTCTTGGTTGAAACCCGGTAAGTTAGTATTTTGCAAAATATAAGCAGAATGGCGGTGCATACCACTATGATTAATACTTAAGCCAACTTCATGGAGCATAACCGCCCATATTAAAATGGATTCTAACTGTGGATTGAGTTGTTTAGGGTTTTGCTGCCCCCATTGGAAATAGAGCTCTTCCATCGTTTTTAATACACGTTTCGCTTGCTCTCTATCAATATTATAATGCTCAGCAAGGCTTAATGCAGTACGTTGACGGATATCTTGGTGACGGAAGCGGCCTTCCATTTCATATAAAACACCTTCACGTAATGCACCGTCAGATAAACGTAACTCTTTAATTTCTAATGAATCAAAGACGGCAAGTAAAATGGCTAAACCTGGGACAAATACGTGTTTACGTTCATTAGAGAGGCCCAGTATATTTAGTGAGCTAAATGACTTATATTTTAATGCCATTTGCTTGATTTCGATAAGGCGTTCACGGGTGATAATACCGTCTTTATAGCCTAATTCTTGTATTACACTATGAGCAGCTTTGATGGTGCCCGAGGCACCCATCGCGACGTCCCAAGTTTGTTTCTTAAATAAAATCGCAGTGCTTTCTAATTTTAAGCAAGCCCCTAGGTAGGCGCGATTAAAAAATTCAGGGTTGATTTCTTCATTTGGGAAGTAAGTGCGAGCAAAGCTCACACAACCCATACGGCGGCTTTCAATCAAAAGCGGTTCAAACTTCTCACCAATGACTAACTCAGTTGAACCACCACCGATATCAAGTACTAATTTGCGGCCTTTTTCGGGTTGGGTGTGTTCAACGCCCATAAAAATCAATCGAGCCTCTTCTTGGCCTGAAATGATTTCAATAGGATAGGGCATGATTTCTTTTGCGCGTTGCAAAAATAATTTCACATTCGTTGCGACACGTAATGAGTGTGTGCCAACAATACACACGTTCTCAGGGGAAAATCCTTGTAACCGTTCGGCAAACAACGCGAGGCAGGCAAGGCCACGTTCCATGGCTTCTTCACTTAATTCATTGGTATCACTTAGGCCATCGGCAAGGTGAACACGTTTTTTCAAACGAGTGAGAACTTGCAATGCACCGTTGACAATACGAGCAATGACCATATGAAAACTATTGGAGCCTAAATCTATAGCCGCAATTTCTTGTGGTCTCGGTGTTGAGGCGTTGGTTATTGGCATATTTTTAAGCTCTTGTATCAGGTGTTTCGATTGATTTTAAATAATCATACACAGCAAGCTGGGCTTGGATTTTTCGTTTATTTCCGCGGGGAACATAATGATTACTTAAATCTTTGTCAACATAACGTGCTTTTACGGTATCGCTAAATTGCAGCTCTAAAATATCCAATACCCGTTGTTTTAAATGCGGGTCGACTAAACTAACGGCAACTTCAATGCGGTAGTCAATATTGCGCGTCATCCAGTCAGCGGAGGAAATAAAGACTTTTTCGTCACCCGCATTGGTGAAAACATAGACACGGTCATGCTCAAGAAAACGGTCAACAATGCTGGTTACTTGAATATTTTCACTATAGCCGACTTGACCCGCCACTAAAGAGCACATTCCTCTGACTAATAAACGAATTTTGACACCTGCATTGGAGGCATCATACAGTTTGTCGGTCAATTCTTTGTCGACTAGATTATTAATTTTTAATGTGATGCCACTCGGCCGTTCAGCGAGTGCATTTTCGATTTCTTGGTCAATTAAGGCCATTAAACGAATCCGTGTATTTTGTGGGGACACCATTAAATTATCGAAAGTCACTGGGCGATAGGGGTTTTCTATAAAACTAAATACCCGACGAACTTCGTTGGTGATCAGCTCATTTGCTGTGAGTAGCGAGTAATCGGTATAAAGCCGAGCGGTTTTTTCATTAAAATTACCCGTACCAATATGAGCGTAGCGAACGATTTGGCCTTCTTCCATACGCGAGATAATAAACAATTTCGCATGGATTTTAAGCCCTGGCGCGGAGAAAATAACATGCACGCCAGCTTCGGTTAACCGTTTTGCCCAATGAATATTGGCGGCTTCATCGAATCGAGCTTGTAACTCAACGACCACCGTGACTTTTTTTCCATTATGGGCAGCATGAATGACGGAATCGATAATGCGTGAGTCTTTCGCAACACGGTAAATATTAATTTTTATCGACAATACATTCGGGTCAAAAGACGCTTGGCGCAATAATTCTAAAGTATGTTCAAAGGTATAGTAGGGATAATATAACAGCACATCGCGTTCGCGAATGGCATCGAAACCGTTACGGAAATTATCAAACCAGCGGTGACGCAGCCTTGGTAATGGCTTGTTTAATAGGTTTTTATTTCCTTCATTAGGGAAATTAATAAAGTCTTTAAAATTGTGGTAGCGGCCACCGGCAATCACGGAGTCATCGCTGGATAGCCCCAGTTTTTCACGTAAAAGAGCAACCATTTCGTCAGGCATATCACGCTGATAGACAAAACGGACGGGTTCTGCGGTTAAACGTTGTTTTAATGTAGATGACATTATTTCGAGCAAGCTCGATTCCATCTCTGTTGCGATGTCGTACTCTGCATCACGCGTCATTTTCATCGAATAGGCATTGAGCTTATCGTAATCAAAAAAACCTTTGAAAATTTCATCGAGCGTATAGCGAAGGATATTATCAATTAGGATCATTGACTTGCGACGCTTTGGCATTTCCGGCGGTAAGTTAACAAACCGAGGTACTTTATCAGAGGGAATTTCCAATAGCGCATACTGAATGTGATTGCCATTGATGATTTCAACGGCAAGGTACGTGTAGTCATCTTTTAGAAACTCAACCAGATTGGTGTCAGGATTAATTAATATTGGCGTAATATGCTGGCGCAGGTTCTGCCGGAAATATTGACGTAACCAAATCTGTTGGCGAGGCGAAATTTGACGTTCGTTAATCAAGAATATTTGATTGCGCGCCATTTCTAATAGCAAATCATTATAAAGAATATCGAACTCTTGTTCTTGTTTGGCAACTCTTGACTGAATTCTCTTTAACAAGTGGCGAGCACCGCTTGCCGAACCCCGTTCTTCATTAATTAAAATACGGCGTTTAACGTCGGCGAAGCGGACTTTATAAAACTCGTCTAAATTATTGGAATAAATACCCAAAAAACGCATTCGCTCAATAAGAGGGTTACGCTTGTCGGCTGCTTCTTGTAAAACACGCTCGTTAAAAGACAGCCAGCTTAACTCTTTTTCATGATAGAGACGTTCTTGGGACATTCTAACTCCATATTAGACTCTTGTTACTTTGTGGCTATGATACCAGCCAGTTAGCTAAATGTGTTGTTTAATTGCTTTATCTTGGGTAATAACACTTTCTGGATTAGCAGATTGCTGTTTCATCGTAAAATATTGCTGCTGAAAAATACACATACGGATAGCGGTGTGATAACGACCATTGACAAAGAACTCGTCGATCAGTTCGCCTTCAGTATGGAAGCCTAGTTTATTATAAATATGGATAGCTTTGACATTTTCTTTATCAACAATAAGATAAAGTTTATATAAGTTTAGTACAGAAAACGCGTAGTCCATTGCTAATTGCGCAGCGCGACTCGCATAGCCATGCCCTTGATGGCTCGGTGCAATGATAATCTGAAATTCAGAGCGTCGGTGAATATAATCAATCTCTACCAATTCGACTAGGCCTACTTTCTCACTGTCATTTTCAACGATAAAGCGGCGTTCAGATTGGTCATGAATATGTTTATCGTAAAGATCGCTTAATTCAACAAAAGCTTCGTAAGGTTCTTCAAACCAATAACGCATAACACTGGCATTATTATCAAGCTGGTGAATGAATGCTAAATCTTCACGTTCAAGTGGGCGCAACCTAAACGGATGAACTTGCCCGGTTGTCATAAAAATACCTCTATTTAGTTAGGAAAAATGTGTTGTTCTTCGATTACAAGGATAACATTTATTTACGATAAAATAATGACACAGCACAGAGAGATGATCACCTTGTTGAAAAATAATTCATTTTACTTAGGGGGACGCTGTTTAACTCAATACCGTTCTATGTTATTTCCATGTGAAATACGACGAAAAAAGGGTGGATATCCACCCTTAAGTTTATATTTTTCGCTGCCACGAAGGTTACTCGTTAGCATAACCTTGTTGCGGTAAAATTTGGTTATCTAACACAGCGTTACCTTTTTGCATTGTTAATCGGCCACTGATGAACCATTCAACAACTAATGGGTAAATCGCATGTTCTTGAGCTTTAACCCGCTCGATAATATCTTCTTCGCTATCTTGTTCAAAGATAGGCACTTTGGCTTGTAAAATAACCGGCCCGCCATCCAGCTCTTCGGTAACGAAATGCACCGATGTGCCATGTTCTTTATCCCCATTTTCCAGCGCCTTACGGTGTGTATGTAAACCGGGGTATTTAGGCAGCAAAGAAGGGTGGATATTGAGTAATTTTCCAGCAAAGTGGTTGACGAATTGGGCTGATAAGATACGCATAAAACCCGCTAATACGACTAAATCAGGCTGGAATTGGTCAACCTGCGCGAGTAATGCAGCATCATATGCTTGGCGGTCAGTATATTGTTTCGCATCTAAATAACAGGCTGGGATCCCAGCCTGTTGTGCTCGAACAAGCCCATAAGCATTGGCTTGGTTGCTGATAACAGCAACAATTTGAGCGCCAATTGCCCCAGAGCGACAGCTATCAATTAATGATTGCAAATTACTGCCACTGCCAGAAATGAGGACAGCTATTTTTTTCATTAGCGGATCAAAACCTGCTCTTCACCCGCAGGTAATGCACCAATTGTACCGATTTGCCATGCGTTTTCACCAAGCTTGTTCAGCAGAGCAAGTGCATTTTCGACTTCTTGCTGTGGCAGAGCAATAATAATCCCCACACCACAATTGAAGGTACGGTACATTTCATGGGTACTAACATCACCAGCTTGCTGTAGCCAATTAAAGACTGCGGGCCATTGCCAGCTGCTGCCGTCAATAATCGCTTGTGTGTTGTCAGGTAGTACGCGAGGAATATTTTCCCAGAAACCCCCACCGGTTATGTGTGCAATGGCGTGGATATCGCTATTTGCGATCAGCTCTAATACATTTTTAACGTAAATGCGTGTTGGTTCCAATAAGTGATCAGCTAAAGGTTTTCCATCTAATAGCGTTTCTTCAGGGTTGGTTTGACTGACTTCAAGGATTTTGCGAACCAGCGAATAACCATTTGAATGAGGGCCGCTAGAGGCTAAAGCAATTAAGGCATCCCCAGCACTCACTTTGCTGCCATCGATGATTTCTGAGCGCTCAACAACACCCACACAGAAACCCGCCACATCGTAGTCTTCACCATGGTACATACCAGGCATTTCAGCGGTTTCACCGCCAACTAATGCGCAACCAGATTGTTTACAGCCTTCTGCGATACCTGTAATCACGCTAGTAGCGGTATCCACATCCAGTTTACCGGTTGCATAATAATCAAGGAAGAATAGAGGCTCTGCGCCTTGAACAATCAGGTCATTGACACACATAGCGACGAGGTCAATCCCAATGGAGTCATGACGTTTTAAATCCATTGCTAAGCGTAATTTGGTACCGACACCGTCAGTGCCTGAGACTAAAACAGGTTCACGGTATTTTTGCGGTAGGGAACATAATGCACCGAATCCCCCAAGCCCACCCATAACTTCTGGGCGGCGGGTTTCTTTTACGACACCTTTAATACGTTCAACCAAGGCGTTACCCGCATCAATATCAACACCGGCATCTTTATAGCTGAGAGAGGTTTTATCAGTCACTACGGCCCCCAAGGCAATTACATTTTTGAGAAAAATAACATCATTGACATTATTCTAACAGGCTAGGCAAACGTTTGCGATAGCTTTGTGTTGGAAATTTTTTTAGTACTCGTGATTCAAAAAAGGGGATTGCTAAGAAGCCGTACAGAAAAATAATAAATGATTTTATTTAAATCAAATTTGCGGTTTAGCCAATTTCAACTTAACTGAGATGAGGTATAATTCTAAAAAAAATTGTGTTAATCGTTGTTGTTTTGACCAAAATCAAGCGTTATCTAGTGGCAACCAAAGCTAAAAGAGGTATAATCCGGCGATTTTTTTGTCCGCCGCCGTCTTAAATAGTAGGAGAAACCCATGAAGATCGTTGAGGTAAAACACCCTCTCGTTAAACATAAACTCGGCCTGATGCGAGATCATGATATAAGCACAAAACGCTTTCGTGAACTGGCCTCAGAGGTTGGTAGCCTACTGACTTATGAAGCAACTGCTGACCTTGAAACTGAAAAAGTGACTATCGATGGTTGGTGTGGTCCTGTAGAAATAGAACAAATTAAAGGTAAGAAAATCACTGTAGTACCAATTCTCCGTGCTGGTATTGGTATGATGAATGGTGTATTAGATAGTATTCCAAGTGCACGTATCAGTGTGGTGGGTGTTTATCGTGATGAAGAAACACTGCAGCCTGTCCCTTATTTCCAAAAACTCGCATCTAACATTGAAGAACGTATGGCATTAGTGGTTGACCCAATGTTAGCGACGGGTGGCTCAATGATTGCCACTATTGATTTATTAAAAAATGCGGGTTGTACCTCGATTAAAATCTTAGTCCTTGTTGCAGCGCCAGAAGGTTTAAAAGCGTTGGAAGCTGCGCATCCAGATGTTGAATTATATACCGCTTCAATTGATGAGTATTTAAATGAAGAGGGGTATATCGTTCCGGGTCTCGGTGACGCGGGCGACAAGATATTTGGTACTAAATAATGATTAAGCCGACTGAGAAGTCGGCTTTTTTTTGATTAATTGTAGAGACTCACTGCTTATTCAGTGATTAGCCATTTCGCTAAAAGAGGATAAAGTCACATGACTCGTCGCACCATCAGTGTTGAAGAAAGACCACCATTATTACAAACTATCCCACTGAGCCTTCAACACCTGTTTGCTATGTTTGGCGCAACCGTTATCGTACCGATTCTGTTTGGTGTAAACCCCGCGACAATTTTGCTGTTTAATGGAATAGGAACGCTGCTGTACTTATTTATTTGTAAAGGGCAAATTCCGGCTTATTTAGGTTCAAGTTTTGCATTCATTTCCCCTGTGTTGATTTTATTACCATTAGGTTATGAATTGGCACTTGGCGGCTTTATCATTTGTGGCGTGTTGTTCTGTATAGTTGCGCTGATTGTTAAAGTTGCAGGAAGAGGGTGGATCAACGTCATGTTCCCCCCAGCGGCAATGGGGGCAATCGTAGCTGTAATTGGTTTAGAGCTTGCTCAAACCGCTGCAGGTATGGCAGGGCTATTACCTAAAGATGGCGCAGTGGTTGATTCGAACACGTTAATTATTTCCCTGACCACATTATCAGTCACTATTCTCTGCGCGGTCGTTTTCCGTGGGTTTTTATCTATAATTCCAATTTTGATTGGCTTTTTAGCGGGTTATGCATTGTCCTATTTTATGGGAATTGTGGACTTTACCCCTGTTATTGAAGCGCCATGGTTTGCTATCCCAACATTTTATACACCACGCTTCGAATGGTTTGCTATTTTAACCATTTTACCTGCGGCCTTAGTGGTTATCGCTGAGCACGTAGGGCACCTAGTGGTCACGGCGAATATTGTTGAGCGTGACTTAATGAAATCGCCAGGTTTGCATCGCTCAATGTTTGCGAATGGGTTCTCGACGGTGATTTCAGGTTTCTTTGGCTCGACACCGAATACGACTTATGGTGAAAATATTGGGGTAATGGCAATTACCAAGGTATACAGCACATGGGTGATTGGCGGAGCTGCAATTATTGCTATTTTATTATCTTGTGTTGGTAAATTAGCTGCTGCTATCCAATTAGTGCCGGTTCCTGTCATGGGCGGGGTTTCACTCTTATTATACGGGGTAATTGGTGCATCAGGTATTCGTGTGTTGATTGATTCAAAAGTTGATTATAACAAGCCACAGAATTTGATTTTAACCTCAGTGATTTTAATTATTGGTGTTAGTGGTGCGGTTATCCATATCGGTCAAGCGGAACTTAAAGGTATGGCACTGGCGACGATTGTCGGGATATTTATGGCATTATTGTTCCGTTTTATAACGTTTGTTAGGCCTGAAAAGCAATTTGTAACATCTGAAGTGCAAGAGCTTGATAGCAATAAAAAATAAGCTATGTGATTTTCCCTATTGCCGTTCGGTTGATCGAGCGGCATTTGCTCACCGTTCTTATTCATCTATCCGTGTTTTTTATGGTAAACTGCTAGATGAAAATTGATTTGTACAGCCAGAGGCGCTTCTGAACACACCATCACAGCTTTCATTACCACTATATCTGCCAGATGATGAAACCTTTGCAAGCTTTTATGCAGGGGAAAATGGGGCGTTGCTGTCTGCTATTCAGTCTGCTATTAATCAACCACACGGTAGTTATATCTATTATTGGTCGCGAGAAGGTGGTGGAAAAAGCCATTTATTACATGCGGCTTGTGCTGAACTGTCTGAACAAGGCATTGCAGTAGGCTATGTCCCTTTAGATAAACGTGCATATTTTGTCCCTGAAGTACTAGACGGTATGGAACATTTATCACTCGTTTGTATTGATAATATTCAGTGCATCGCGGGTGATGAAGAGTGGGAAATGGCGATTTTCAATTTATATAACCGTATTTTGGAAATTGGCCGAACTTGTTTATTAATCACTGGGGATAGGCCACCTCGGCAAATCGAACTGAAATTACCTGATTTAGCGTCTCGCCTTGATTGGGGACAAATTTATAAACTGCATCCACTGAGTGACGAAGATAAAATTTGGGCACTGCAATTACGTGCTCGTATTCGTGGTTTCGAATTACCGGAAGATGTGTGCCGTTTCGTATTAAAACGTTTAGATAGAAAAATGGGAACCTTGTTTGATATCTTAAACAAACTTGACCACGCATCCATCGTTGCTCAGCGCAAATTAACGATCCCTTTCGTAAAAGATATTCTAAAACTCTAGTAGACTAAACGAGTTGGCAGCCGCATAGCTGCCAAAATAGTGACTATAAGATTTCACAGACTTGCTCAGGCGGACGGCCTAAGCGTGCTTTATCACCATTAACAACGATAGGGCGTTCAATCAACTTAGGGTTCTCATGCATCGCTTTAATGAGTTGGTCCTGAGTTAAGCTGTCATCGTTTAAATTCAATTCCTTATACAGCTCTTCTTTGGTACGCATTAATTGACGAGCATCTTTAAAGCCTAACATTTTAAGGAGTTTTTTGATCTCAGCTACCGTTGGGGGTGTTTTTAAATATTCGACCACCGTGGGAGTGATACCCTTATCAGTTAAAAGGGCTAGGGTTTCACGACTTTTAGAACAACGTGGGTTGTGGTAAATCTTAATCGAATCCGTCATTATTTTAACTCCTTACGGTTTTGCATTTTTGTCACGTAATTGTAGTTTTCTAAGCGCATCAATGCGAGCGTCATAACGCTGTTGTTCATAGCTGCCTAAACGGCTTTGACGGCTAGCATCGCTGAGATAATTAATCGCAGTGTCATAATTACCCCGTAATGCCATTCCTTCTGCGTAAGCGGCGAGTTCTTCTGTACGTTTACCTTGCTTTGCAGACGCTTCAGCCAGTAAATCCCAGCCAATCGGGTCATCAGGGTAATCAAACGTATATTTATTCAACAAGGTTGTTGCTTCTTTATATTGATGATTATTAATTAATGCGTTGGCAAGGTTAACAATGAAAACAGTATTTTTCGGTGTTTTTTTCAATGCGTTTTGTAAACGCGAAACTGCTCTAGCAACTTGATTTTGTTCGATATCGACATCCGTCATACTATCAATAAACCAAGGGTTATCAGGTTGTTTCGCTAATAGCTCTGTCAGGATTTTACCTGCTTCTGCATATTTTTTGTCCTGAGAAAGAAGTAACGCTTTACCATATTGTGCCGCAATTTGCTCTTGTGCAGAACCTTTCCCGTAATTTTCAATAATTTGGTCTAAGGCATGTTTTTGCTCGGTGCTATACATGGCCAAAATACGAACGCGAGCTAACATAAAATCTAGTGATGATGGCACACTCACTTTAGGATATTGATTAGAGCGGTTTCTTGCATCCGCTAAACGGCTATCCGGTAAGGGGTGCGTTAATAGGATTTCAGGGGGCTTCGACATATAACGAGTTTGGTCTGACATCGTTTGCATAAAATCAGCCATGGCGTGTGGGTCAAAGCCAGAGCGCCTTAATGTCTGCAAGCCAATACGGTCAGCTTCTTGTTCATTGGCTTGGGTAAAGCTGATCATACCTTGTTGAACCCCAGCCATTGTTCCTGTTAAAGCGGCAAAACCGGCTTGAGGATTCGCCATCACTAACAGTAAAGAACCAATGGTCCCTGCAATCGCGAGAGGAGTGGTGCTTTTCTGGTCTTCCATCATTCGCGCAAGGTGTCTTTGCGTGACGTGAGATATTTCGTGAGCCATGACTGATGCGAGCTGGCTTTCATTTTGGCTGTACCGAAATAATGCGGAATGCAGCACGACATTACCCCCAAAATAGGCATATGCGTTAATATTGGGGTTATTGACTAAATAGAACTTAAACGGTGTTTTAACTGAGTCGGCATTTTTTACTAAGCGCATGCCAAGTTTGTTAACATACTGAGTTAACAGTGGGTCATAAATAAGAGGGGTACTGGCTCGTATTTGGCGTGTGATTGCGTCTCCCATAATAATTTCTTGGTTGATGCTAAGAGTGCCTCCCGCCGTCGTTCCTATATCGGGTAAGGTATCTTCAATTGCGCTATAAGCAGGTAAAACTGCACCGTTCATTAGCGCAGCGATCATGAAAGCCAATAATGGATATTTTAAAGTTTTCTTCATGAAACGTGAGTATCCCATACAACATTTAAATTTAGGGTAAGTACCGACTTTATTTCGGGTATGTTTAAGTAAGGCACCTAAAAACGCGAAAAGTTTAAAACACATGATAGCAAAAGCTATCGTAAAATCTGTTCTTCGGTATAATTTTCGTTACTTTAGGAACTGTCCTTTGCACTAATTCCCCCAGGAGCAATAAATGCTGGAATTGTTTTTACAGTGGTATCGTCGGCGTTTTGCTGATCCACAAGCCATAGCCCTCTTTACATTACTCGTATCGGGGTTTGTGATCATCTTCTTTTTCAGCAGTATACTGGCTCCATTGCTGGCGGCAATTGCTTTAGCTTATTTACTTGAATGGCCAACCAATTTATTACAGCGTATAGGGTTATCTCGTTCAGTTGCTGTCGGCATTATTTTGACCTTATTCGCTGGAATAAGTGCCATGGTTATTTTAATTATTGCGCCGACGGCATGGCAGCAAGGGATTAATTTGATGGCCGATCTACCAAATATGGTTAACCGTTTCAATGAATTCGCACAGAAATTACCAGAGCAATACCCCGCATTAGTGGATGTTGGCATTATTGATATGATGGCAGATAACCTTCGTAGCCGCATGTCAGGCATTGCAGACTCAGTGGTTAAAGCGTCAGTTGCATCATTAATTGGTATTTTTACTTTGGCGGTTTACTTAGTTCTAGTGCCTTTGATGACATTTTTTCTTTTAAAAGATAAAGAACGTATCAGCAAAAGCTTTCTTAAGTTATTACCCAAAAATCGTTTGTTAGTGGGCAAAGTTTGGGTCGAAATGAATGAACAAATCACCAACTACTTACGAGGGAAAGTAACAGAAATGGTGATTGTTGGGGTGGCGACCTATTTATGTTTTGCTTATTTTGACTTGCGCTATTCTGTATTGTTATCGGTGCTTGTCGGAGTAGCGGTATTAATCCCTTATATTGGTGCGGTAGCGGCCACGATCCCAGTGGTTATTGTTGCGCTCTTTCAGTTCGGTATCGGCAGTGAATTTTGGTACCTAATGTTAGTTTACTTAGTGATCCAAGGTTTGGATAGCAACGTTGTTGTGCCTTTATTGTTTTCTGAAGCGGTAAATTTGCACCCACTAGTGATTATTTTATCTGTTGTGATATTTGGTGGGTTATGGGGCTTTTGGGGCGTATTTTTTGCAATACCATTAGCAACACTGATTAAAGCGGTCATTCACGTATGGCCGGAAGAGCCAACGGAATCACAAAACTAGGTTAGGAATAGTGCTGTATGGGGGCATACAGCACTAAGATGTGGCGATTAAGCGTGTGTATTAATGTAATCAAGCACGATTTCGTGGTGGTTACTGGTTTTAAAATTGTCAAAGACGTGTTCTATTTTCCCAGTAGGGTCAACGAGGAAGCTAATACGATGAATCCCATCATAGGTTTTACCCATGAATTGTTTTTCACCCCAAACCCCAAATTGCTCACATACTTGGTGGTCTTCATCTGATAATAAAGTGAAGTTCAACATCTCTTTTTCAGCGAAACGAGACAGTTTCTCTGGTTTGTCTGTGCTAATACCTAATACTTCGACACCTTTCGCTTTAAGTGTATCCATTTCATCACGTAGACCACACGCTTGAACAGTACAACCAGGGGTCATCGCTTTAGGATAAAAGTAAACTAATACGCGCTGACCCTGATAATCAGAAAGATTGATGAGCTCACCATCTTGGTCAGGAAGGCTAAATTGAGGCGCCTTATCACCGGCTTTCAATGGGTTCATTACATATATCTCCGTTAACTTTGCATGTTGGGGTTGTTAACAATACTTATGTTGCCTTTAGCATTTAGCATTGTACACAGTTGTTGAAATTTATTTTTTATGATTATGCCATTATCGTCCAACGGGTCGTGTGCAGTAATCTGAATCTCCAGTTGAGCGGGCATATCATTATTGGCTGGTTGTGTTTTAGAAACAAGCTCTGCGATATTACACTGCGAGGTTGTGAATAAATTTGTGAATTGCTCGACAATACGGGGTGCATCGTCAACAACAACATTCACTGTTACTGTCGATGGGTAATAGGTTGTTTGAACACTCTGGGTTCTTTTCATTACGATGAGCAAATCGAGCTCGGCGCCCTTAGGTGGCAATGTCGCCTCTAAAAGGGTGATAGCATTCCAACTGCCTGAAAGCATCATAATGAAGGTAAATTCCTTGCCAAACATCGCTAAGCGACTATCTTCAATATTACAATCACACTCGCTGACTAGCCGTGTAATAGTATTCACAATGCCCGGACGATCTGTTCCCAGCGCAGTAATGACAAGAAATTGCTGTTCAGTCTTAGGCAAAGTCTATTCCTTAGTATTTTAATTATGTCAGTTAAACATTTGATTAGAATATAGCAGTAAAATTCTAGCACTAAAAACTGACTGACTATGAAGGTAAGGAAACCATAAAAAAGACAATCTGCCAAGAGGGGAAATAGACTCTTGCGAGAAATATCAGTGAATTATTACTTCTATTTAAGTTAATGTGCTCGGCATTAACAAAATTCATTAAATTCTTGCTGTTGGGTGGTTTTCTTCTTTGAAATGAAAAAGTAACATGGTAGTTCAATTATTGAGGGGGTATCGCTATGGCTAATGGAAACGCAAATTATAAAGATTTTTTAACGGGAAGCATTGTTGCAGTTATCACACCAATGGATTCGGCGGGGCGTTTAGATAAAGCCAGCTTAAAAAAATTGGTGGATTATCATGTTGAAAGCGGAACAACTGCGATTGTTTCTGTTGGTACAACTGGCGAATCAGCAACCTTAACGCACAAAGAACATGTGGATGTCGTAAAAGCGACACTTGAATTAGCGGATGGCCGTATTCCTATTATTGCAGGAGCAGGCGCAAATGCGACAGCTGAAGCTATTTCGCTGACAAATGAGTTTGAAAACAGTGGTGTAGTTGCTTGCCTGACGGTAACACCTTATTATAATAGACCTTCTCAGGAAGGGTTATATCAACACTTTAAAGCAATTTCAGAAAACACGAGCTTGCCACAGATTCTTTATAATGTACCATCACGGACTGGCTGTGATATGTTGCCTGAAACCGTTGGGCGTTTAGCAAAACTGGCGAATATTGTTGCAATTAAAGAAGCAACAGGGAACTTAGCTAGGGTTCATCAAATCAAAGAACTGGTTGATGATAATTTTGTACTGTTAACAGGTGATGACGCAACAGCACTTGATTTCATGCAACTGGGTGGTCAAGGCGTTATTTCAGTCACATCCAACGTTGCGGCACCACAGATGGTAAAAATGTGTGACTTAGCGCTTGCAGGCAAATATACTGAGGCGCGTGAATTAAATAAAAAACTGATGGGGCTTCATCTTCAGTTATTTGTTGAACCAAATCCAATTCCAGCGAAATGGGGCTGTCATCGCTTAGGCCTGATTGCAGATGGTACATTACGGTTGCCAATGACACCGTTAACCACCTCGGGCCAGCAAAAAGTTGAGGAAGCCTTGAAGCTCGCTGGGTTACTGTAAAATTTAGGGAATTTTAATGGCAACATTATTGCAAAAATCGAAGGTTATGAAGGTTGCTGGCCTGTCACTTGTCGTGTTACTGGCAGCCTGCTCCAGCGATCAGCGCTATAAACGTCAGGTCAGTGGTGATGAGGAATATCTCAATGCTGCGCCATTGAAAGTGTTGAATGTGCCACAAGGGCTGACATTACCAGAACAAAATGGTGAGTATGATATCCCTAAAGCCACATCAACAGGGGCAATAGGGAAAGCGTTAGACATTCGTCCGCCAGTACTGACAATTTCGCAATTAGCGGGTTCTCGTACAGAGGATAGCGCTCAAGCAAGTCGTTTGTTGCTAGAAAATACACCTGAAAATAGTGCACTTTGGTCACAAGTTACGATGATCTTAGAGCAAAGAGGTATTCCAGTTTCATCTAAAGATGATGGTTCTCGCTCAATTGAAACCGATTGGGTCAAATGGGATCGTGCAGATGAAAACGTACCGATTGAGAGTCGCCATAAAGTAACAGTGCAACCAGAAAATGGTATGATGGCGTTAACGGTAACCAGCTTAGGCTTACGTCAAGGTGGTGAGACCATTACCGATGTTGTCGAAACTCAACGTTATAACAAACTGTTATTGAATGAATTAACCGATAACTTATATACGTTGCGTGATACTTCAAACAAAAATAGCATTCAAAATGCTTATGGTATCATTGATGTTCAAACAGGTAGTGATGATACTGGCTTACCTTTAGTTGTTGTTCGTGCGCCATTTGATGCAGTATGGGAACGCTTACCACACACCTTAGAAAGTGTTGGCATGAAAGTGGGTGACCGTACACGTTCAAGTGGTTCTGTGATGGTGACTTATAAAGGTTTAAGCAGCTCAGAATGGCAGGCGTTGGGCATTGATGACCCAACTGTGCCAGAAGCGGATTATAAAGTGCAGGTCGGTGATTTAAATAACCGTAGTACACTGCAATTTATCACCACCAAAGGTGTTCCTTTAACACAAAAACAAAATGATGAAATGGTTGCTGCACTGAAAGCGGCGTTTAGTAAAGCACCAGCTAAAAAGCAATAATTCAACATTTTTAGATGACTAATTAAACCGTAGCTTAAATACAAGCTGCGGTTTTTTTATTTAAATTGGATGGGTTTGTATTGGGGTAAAGATATTAAGCTTCATACGCATAGGCTGGTGGTTATCAGCTCTGTATTTTGTTTATTTAATGCTTATCGTAACCTATATGCTTAGTTAATTATTAATTAGCTTTCCATCAGTTTCAATTTTCCTTCTCTGGAAGGCTAATTTTATCTTTCATGTTTTCACTTAAAACAAATGGACAAAAAATCAGTATTTATGGTTAAGTAATCGTTTGCGTCCGCTCCGGAATTTTATTATCATGATTAGCAGTCAATTATAAAATATTGAATATCAGCTAGTTAGCGTTTTACATAGTGAATTTCAGTAACTGACTGAAACAGAGCAGAAAATTAACAATGAATAGGCCATTTGAATGGTTTTTGTTCTTCTGTTACTTATCTGAATCTGCTGTGCAGGTTGATTTTTGTTTAGTTTAATCACATCCCTGGAGTGTGTAAGATGCAAAAGAAAGCTGAGTTGTATCGTGGTAAGGCAAAAACAGTCTATACCACAGAGGATCCTGATCTACTGGTTCTGGAGTTCCGTAATGATACATCAGCACTCGATGGTGAGCGTATCGAGCAGTTTGACCGTAAAGGTATGGTAAATAACAAGTTTAACCATTTCATTATGAGCAAATTAGAAGCAGCCGGTATTCCAACGCAAATGGAAGCATTATTGTCTGACACAGAAGCTCTAGTGAAAAAGTTAGATATGGTGCCGGTTGAGTGTGTGATCCGCAACCGTGCAGCGGGTTCACTGGTAAAACGCTTAGGTGTTGAAGAAGGCATGGTGTTAAACCCGCCTTTATTTGACTTATTCTTAAAGGACGATGCCAAGCACGACCCGATGGTGAATGAATCGTACTGTGAGACTTTTGGTTGGGTGAGTAAAGAAAATTTGGCTAAAATGCGTGAGCTAAGCTACAAAGCCAATGAAGTGCTCAGTAAAATTTTTGCAGATGCAGGGTTAATTTTAGTCGATTTTAAACTGGAGTTCGGCTTGTATAAAGGCCAGATTGTCTTAGGTGATGAGTTTTCCCCAGACGGTAGCCGTTTATGGGACAAAGAAACACTGAATAAAATGGATAAAGACCGTTTTCGTCAGAGCCTTGGTGGTCTAATTGAAGCTTACGAAGAGGTCGCCCGCCGTATTGGCGTGCAGTTAGATTAATTAATTTCCTATAATTTGAATGAGATTTTAGCCTGCATTGCAGGCTATTTTTTTATTTTTTAGTTATTAATCGGGCGCGACTGTTGGTTAATAAAATGTGTGATCCATGATGAAAGAGTGGTATCAGTAGTATTTATTTGTAGTTGCTGACTAAGTGATATCAATGTCGGTGCAGGAAGTGGGCTTTCAACTTGTAACTCTGGATGGCTTAATATTTCCGTTGGTTGACCATCAGCGATGAGTTGGCCATTTGATAAATGCAATACGCGTTGAAAATGGCGAGCAACAAAATCAAGGTCGTGGCTAATAGAAACGACGCTTACCCCTTTTTCGCGTTGTAATGTCAGCCAATCTTCGAATTTTCGCATCCAAAAGGCATCAAAGTCACGGCTTGGTTCATCAAGTAGCAATAGTTTAGGTGAAACAGCCTCTAAGCAGGCAACAGCAACCATCCTGCGTTGGCCTGCATGTAAATCTAAAGGGTGTTTATCCGCCACATCGGATAAGTGGCAAATTTCAAGTGCTTGCTGTACTCGCGCTTGAATATCACGTTTATGATGTTTTTGGCGTTTTAAACCAAAAGCAATTTCATCACGTACACAACTATGAAAAATTTGTTTCTCAGCTTCTTGGAATAAGATCCCAATATGGTTAGCTCTTTGTGGGGAGGAAAGAAGATTAAGCGGGAGGCGATCAAGCCGAATATCACCTTGTGTTGGGCGCAATAACCCCGCTAAAAGGCGCAATAGCGTTGATTTACCTGCACCATTATCCCCAACTACAGCGACCCATTCACCAGGGCGAATAGATAGAGATAAAGATTGTATGTTATCAATAGTTGAACTTGGCCAACGATAACTCAGGTTTTCAAGCTGTAACATATCGCTCCTTAAACATCTGTAGCAATTGTGCTTCATCGTGGGGAATATTTCCTTGCCAATACCCTAATTTGAGCAGTTCACCTACCGCACGCCAAGCATCTGGCATATTGATTGTTTCAATGGCATCAAGAAAAACATCATTTAAACCGCCTGTTGCGACCATTTTCCCAGCCTCTAAAAAGGTTTTACCCGTATTCAGCAAAAGGAATGAGTCACAGAAACTGATGGCTGGTAATAAGTTGCGCTCAAAAAAAATAATGCTACAGCTTGTTTGTTCTGTATAGCGTTGTAATTGCGTTAAGATGCGTTGTGTTGCACTCGGTGTGAGCCGACTAAAGGCTTCATCAAGTAACAGGAGTTTGGGTTGCATCGCTAATGCGCTTGCTAACACCACTCGTTGCGCTTCACCGCCTGACAAGGTTGCAGGATGGCGCGTTCGCAGTGCCCCACAAAATGTCAGTTCAATGGCAAGCTCAACTCGCTCACTAATTTCGTCGGGTGTTAAACCGAGGTTTTCAGGCCCGAACGCAATTTCCTGTTCAACGGTAAACGCGCAGCCTGAAAGTTGTAATTGGGGGGATTGCTGAACTAGTTGGCGTGATATAGACACCTGAACCACGGAGTTGTCAGCTAAGGGCGCTCGTAATATCTCTGCGGTTCCTTCGATTTTCCCCTGAATGAGGTCATTGTGCCAACCGGCGAGTATTTGCGCTAATGTGCTTTTTCCGCTGCCGTTACCGCCAAATATGCATAGCCATTGGCCTGCGTTTAGCTGAAGATCAATCGGCCCTAATAGGGACTGCTCCGCACCTTGTGGAATGAAGCGCATTTGTTGTAGATTTACCACCACAGAGAGAGACCACCTTCAATGAAAATTAACAGAACTAACCCATATCTAAGTAGGGCTTGGAGTGAGCTATCTTTAGGCGGGTTTAATGTGGTGCGTTTGGCACAATAACGAAAACCACGCATATCTAATGCGGCTCCACGAATACTTAGTTCACTTAACGTATTACTGGCAAGTGGAAATAATAGGGCAGGTAACGATATAACACGTTGCCAAAAGCGCCCATCAAGAGGTACGCCTCTCGCTAATTGGGCTTCACGGATAGTGTTTAATTGCTGGCGAAATTGTTCTGCAAGTAATAACGGGCCTGCGAGTAGGTATGCAAAACTTGCAGGTAAACGGCTTGCAAACAAAGCACGAATGAAACGTTCAGTCGGTACATACTGCAGCCAAAGTTGAGAAGCGCTAATAATCGTTAATAACTTAAACCACAATGCCAACGCAAATTCAGGGCGGCTATTTTTTAATGTGGCTCCGGTTAATAGCTGAGCTAGCCAGCCACCATGAATTAACCAAAGCCCTGCCGCCATGGGAAGCATAATCCACGCAACTATTTTCCATCGGTGGCGTGCGGGCCGCCAAAATAATAAAACACCAAATGTGCTGCAACCTAACAGAATTAATGGCCAGCTCAATGGTAAGAAAAGCGAGCTTACACTGAGCCAAAACCAAATTGTCAGCGAGGTAAATGGATGCATTTAACGGACCTTAGCCATATTTGGATAATTACGTTGGACACGTTCTGGTAATTGTCGAACCAATAACCAAGCAATAATGGCTGATGCGACTTTATCTGCAATATTGGCGCCTAATACTGTAATTGCCACCGATTCTAATAAGTTATCGCCAACAGCATGAAAATACGCGACAAAAAAGTCAGCGCCGCTACCGGTTGTTCCTGCAAACAAGTAAGTGCGAATGGGAACAGCAACGATCATCAACGCAAAAGTAATGACAACACCGGATAAAATCACTCTTGGTAAGGTGCGAAAACCACCTGCGCGAGCTAATAACCCAGCACTCAGGCCAATCATCATCGCGACAGGGGCGAAAGCCGCTGCAATTGGGCCGCTGAGTAAACCCCATAATAGATTTGTTAATAATCCACTCAATAGCGCAACCCAAGGGCCTGCTAATAATGCACAAATTAATGTTCCTATAGAATCTAGGAATATCGGCAGTTTTAACATTGAGCTTAATTGGCCAATAACCATATTAATAGCAATAGAAAAAACAATTAAAGTCAGTGTACGACTAGAAATAATCGACGTTTTACTCATGACAAAGTCATTCCTTACAGTAATGGAATAATAAAATTAGCGAGAAGTGATGATAAGCTCTTCATAACCAGACAAAAGGCAAGGTTCACGAGTGAAATTAACTTTTTCAAGTTCCCCAATAATCAGCTCTAATGTTGTTCTAACAGTACAACCCGGCATCATATGGCCACCGAGAACTTTCCCTTCTTCATCAGAGACAGACAAATGCAGGTGTTCGCCGTTAGCATCTAAAGTGCCAATTAATGAAACAATTTCGAATTTGCCTGTTGTGTGAAACGTGTTCTCTTGTCCTGCAAAACGCAGTGCGACATGAGTTAAGCTGCCGACGCTACTGGCAATAAATGCAGCTTGTAGGCTGTGTTGCTCAATTTTTCGTTTTAATGCTAAAAGCGCATCTTCTCCAGGCACTAAGCGGATAGCAATAAAACGAGCGTTTGAAAAGGGGGATAAAGATTGGTTCATATTGTTAATCCTAATCATTGTGCTTGCGCAGAGCGTCGCACAACCATGTAAATCATTAAAATTATAAATAATGCTAAGTTATGATTTTTCTGTATTAATTATTGGTGATTATTATACGTAATTGAGATGGATTGTCTGGTTGTAAAGGTATTTAGGACTATCTTCAGCAAAAGGCACCACAAGTTGGTTTTTATGATGATAAATATAAAAAAAATGCAGAAATAAAAAAATAAACAGTGATGAATATTCCGAATATTTAGCTTAAGTTTTGGTGGCGATGGAAGTTATCTGTATTGCCATGCTAATTTTATGTACAATTCGGCTTGTCACCGTGAAATATGCTAAGAAGACCTCTTTTGAAAAGTATTAAATAGATAATAAAGAACAGCTAAAATGTCGCACTTGAGTTAATAAATTGTGCGGAAATAGTAAGGCTTTTTATTAATGAAAATATCGTTACCGTAAAAATAAAAAGAGTTGGCGTTAATATTTGCTTCTTTGATGATGAGCCAATAACATGTTTTTAAATAAGTCTATTTGCTGCTAATAAATTATAATTATGCGTTTTACAGGGATAAATCTATGAGTCATGTTGATCCAACATTAATCATTTTACTGGTATTAGCCGGGTTAGGTATCATTAGTCATAATATGACAGTCACTCTTGCGATGTTATTTTTATTGGTGGTCAGAATAACACCATTGAATAATTATTTTCCATGGGTTGAAAAATATGGCTTAACCATTGGGATACTTATCTTAACTATCGGTGTTATGGCACCAATTGCGAGCGGTAAAATAACGGCAAATGAAGTATTGAGCTCATTTTTGAATTGGAAATCGATTCTTGCAATTGTCATCGGGATCGCCGTTTCTTGGTTAGGTAGCCGAGGTGTCACATTAATGTCCCATCAACCTTCTACTGTTGCAGGCTTACTTGTTGGAACTGTTATTGGTGTTGCTTTATTCCGTGGTGTTCCTGTAGGGCCTTTAATTGCTGCCGGGATCTTGTCACTATTAATTGGTAAATCATAGTATTACGATGGTGAAATTGCTTCCTGTTATTATCGAACAGCTACATATGGTTGGCATGCGTCGTCTTATGGTTCTTTCTGGCGACAGTGCGTGGGTGGAACAGCAACTCAACGAACTTCAGACAGCCATTGATGGCGACTGGTTAACCATTTCAACGAATTTGCCACAAGGGGTTTCCCCAGAGAATGCACATCTATTATTGGGCCGTGAATTTTTACATGGCATCTTTGATGCACGTAAAGGTTTTCATAGTGAAGCCCTAGCCATGCTTGCTGGCACGTTAAAAGCAGGGAGCTTGTTAGTTTTATGTACTGCACCTCAAACTGAGTGGGCGACAAATGCTGATCTAGACAGCCTACGTTGGAATGAACAATTGGGGCTCATTCCAACACCGAATTTTATTCACCATCTGCAACGGACTTTCCAAACATCTTCCGATATTTTATTTTATAAACAAGGAGATGAGCCTGATTTTTCATTACTAAATAACAAACCATTATGGCAAGCACCGACAGGCCAGCCAACAGAACAGCAGCAACAAATAATTAGCCAATTATTAAAAGCAAAACATGGCATTTGGGGCTTGATAGCCCCGAGAGGGCGCGGAAAATCTGCAATAGCTGGGATGTTAATAAAACAATTTATGGGAGAGTGTTGGTGTTGTGCTCCCGCCAAAGTGGCAACGGAAGTTTTAAGTCGGCATGCAGGACAAAAGATTAATTTTTGGTCCCCTGATAGCCTATTAGCGTACTGCCGCAGCAATGAAAAAATAACAGCAGATTGGCTAGTCATCGATGAAGCTTCTGCTATTCCTAATTATATATTACGTGAGCTGGTGGGGTATTTTCCTCGAGTTCTATTAACTACGACAGTCGATGGTTATGAAGGAACTGGGCGCGGTTTTACGTTAAAATTTTGTGCAAGTTTAGCTCATTTCACTTTACTGCAACTTGATAACCCAATGCGCTATGCGGCTAATGATCCCTTAGAATTGTGGGTCAATGAGGCTTTATTGCTGCAAGAACCCACCACTCAAACGGTTCTTGCTGGAAATACTGAATATAAAGCGTTAACTCAGGCATCATTAGCGGAAAATAATGAGCAATTAAAAGCGTTTTATGGCTTATTGATGAGTGCACATTATCGAACGTCACCATTAGATTTACGACGACTATTGGATGCCCAGCAACAACATTTTATGGTGGCAAAAGCCGAGTCTGATGATTGTACCTATTTAGGTGCATTATGGATGGTAGATGAAGGACAGTTAACCGAATCATTGAGCTGGCAAATATGGGCTGGGCTTCGTCGACCAAGAGGAAATTTAGTTGTCCAATCTTTAGCAGCTCATAGTTATTTCCCCATTGCGGCACAATGGCTATCTCGCCGAGTGATGCGTATTGCCGTTGATGCGAACTACCGTAGGCGCCAAATTGGTTTAACGCTTTTAGAAAAACAGAAAGCAATTGCTACAGAGCAAGGGTTAGATTTTTTATCTGTTAGTTTTGGATTAACACCAGACTTAGTCGCATTTTGGCAAAAAGCGGGCTTTCGGTTAATACGAATAGGTTCGCATAAAGAAGCCAGTAGTGGCTGTTTTACCGCGATGGCTATTTTACCTATTTCAAACCGTGCATACCAACTTTGTGAACAAGGCGAATCCCGATTAAAACGTGACCTATATTGGCGCAGTGATTTACAAGAGTT
Organism: Providencia sp. PROV150; assembly: GCF_028481025.1. Taxonomy (NCBI): domain Bacteria; kingdom Pseudomonadati; phylum Pseudomonadota; class Gammaproteobacteria; order Enterobacterales; family Morganellaceae; genus Providencia; species Providencia sp. PROV150. The sequence continues at coordinate 83,976 of NZ_JAMPPJ010000004.1, forward strand.
TGCGTTCGAAACGGATCCACAGCAGCAACTAGTGACAGATGATTGGATAGAACTGATCGGTTTTAGTGAGTTTAAGCGCCCAATTTCGGCGAGTACAAGTGCAATTATGCGTTTATTGAGGGAAGAAACAAACGGGCTTCCTCTCCTCAGACGGCATTTTGTATTATGTGAACCTATCTCCAAGATTTGCGCGGATGTCGGTATTACAGGGCAAAAGCAATGGTTAAAACGAGTAAGAGAAGAGGTTGGTATACAGGTAAAACAATACCAACCAGCACTTTTAGCTGAAATAAAGCAGAAAATTACTTCTTCTTGTCTTTAGGCCAATCGTCTTCATCATCCCAAAGATGGTTATTATCCTGATGCGGAGGGATTTCAGGCTTGTTATCTAAAAATTTTTTGGGGTCCAATTTCATCATTTCTTTGACTGAGTTCCAGATAATACCTACCAATAAGAGTAAAATTATCCACCAGTAGTCGGCTAACCATTGCATACATTACCTCTATGAAATTGGGTATAGCTAAATGTTGATTTTAAATTATTTAAAATTTATACCATTAGAGTACCATTTGCACTTTGTATGAAGCGGTGTGTTGTGTGTTTTTTCAGAGATAACTACAGCAAATACACCTACAGAGTTTATTGTTTATTTAAATACCATGGCAAATGCACCAACAATACCAAGCAAAATATCAGAGCCTGTAAGTGCGTAGATATTTTTAACCTCTTCACCGCGAATATTAGCAAAGCGTTCAAGCGCTTTTTCTGTTGAAACGGCTTCAACTTCTTCAAATTGCTTTTCATATCCGGCAGCAATTAGCTTTTGAGTCTCTTGCTCATTTGGTGTAATGATAGCAATAACTTTTCCGGCCTTCATAAAAAAAGAGTAATGATTCATGGGGCTTCCTAATAGTCTTAAGTTTAGGCTCCTGTCATTTTCCTCAGGCTTAGCAAGTCATGACTGGGGCTATTACCGCTCTTTTCGTAGTAGAACAAGGGAATAATAATCGCATCAACAGGCAAAAGCGACTTTTCATTAAGCGTGTTTACCATTAGAGTATACCATTGATATTATTATGAGTTACCACAGATTTTATGCGGCTTTTACCATTTGATTTATTTTTTAGGGAGGGGGAGTAATTTTGAAAAAATTGTTCCTCATTGTTATTGGATGGTTAGCTGTTGCGCTGGCTTTTGCTGGCGTTATTCTTCCTGTTTTGCCGACTACGCCTTTCTTGTTATTAGCGGCATGGTGTTTTTCTCGTTCATCTCCACGCTTTCACCATTGGTTATTATATCGCTCTTGGTTTGGGGGATATATCCGTCACTGGCAAAAGCATAAAGGACTACCGAAAGGGGCAAAACCAAAAGCAATTGTATTGATAATACTCACTTTTTCACTATCAATCTGGGTTGTTAGCTATTTATGGTTAAAAATTGGTTTATTGGCACTGTTGTGTTGGCTGCTTATTTTTATGTATCGGCTTCCAGTTGTTGATGAACAAATTGCCACGAAAAAGAAAAAAGCCCCATAAATTATGTAGCGTAATCTATGAGGCGTGATAGAAGTTGCTCTGTTAGCTTAGAAATTATTCAGGAGCTTTAATATAGCGTTCGAATACATAATCTAAGTTACTGTTTAGCCAGTTTTTTCCGCAAATATCCTCTTGTAGGAGAACTTGTTTAATGACTTCTGGCGTTAAAAGCTGTTCAGCTTCATGGGATAAAGGCCAGTAGCTAATATGCCAAGGTTCATAGGCAACCCCTGCATTTTTTGCAGTGAAAGGGCGATAAAAATCAAATGTCGCCATGTTATCCGTCAGCCAGTGGTTCAGTTCAGCAAAATAGCCACCAGTTTCATATTCCCAAGGCTCTAACTGTAACGTTTGCCCTGAAGGAATACGTAATGGGTCATAAACATCTATTTCGGTTCCCCAATGGTGGCGGCTTGCACCGGGTAATGCAGACCAATGTAAAATAGCTTCACAAAGCTCGCCTTCAGAAAGCGTTGTAATATCTAAAGGTTGGCTTTGTGCATCAAGAACAGGGCGGAGACCGGTAAATTTTTCATTCCAAATTAACTGTTGACGTGAAAAATCACGAAATGCACTTGCCGATTGTAACTTGAACCCTGACTTTACAGCCACTTGTTGCATGGCTAAAAATGCTTTGGTGGCATTGAACTGTAGGCGATGAGAACCGCCAAGTGTCACTAAATGGTCAGTTGAGCGGCCTGTTAACATGGCAATAGTGATCATAATAACAATAACCCCATGACCCGTTCATAAATTAAGGCCAGCTGTTGCAAGTCTTTGACGCTAACGCATTCGTCAACTTTATGTATGGTGGCATTCAGTGGGCCGAGCTCAATAACTTGAGTCCCCATTTGGGCGATAAAACGGCCATCGGAGGTTCCACCGCTTGTGGATAACTCTGCATTAAGACCAGTTAATTCATGAATTGCTTGCAAAGTTGCAGTGACAAGCTCTTGTTTTTCAGTTAAAAATGGTTGCCCAGATAACGACCACTCTATTTTATATGTTAAGCCATGGCGTTCTAGCATGCTAGTGACCCTGTCACGTATTTGTGTGTCGGTCAATTCGGTGCTAAAACGAAAATTAAATTGAACAAATAACTCACCAGGGATCACATTACTTGCCCCAGTACCTGCATGGATATTGGCAATTTGCATGGTGGTGGCAGGGAAGAACTCATTGCCGTTATCCCAGATAGTTGAAGTGAGCTCTTGTAAAAAAGCGGTTGAACGGTGCACCGGGTTGTCCGCTAAATGGGGATAAGCAACGTGTCCTTGTGTACCCAAAATAGTTAAATTCGCTGTAATAGAGCCTCTTCGACCATTCTTTATGATGTCGCCTAATTGTGATTGGCTTGACGGCTCACCGACTAAACAGTAATCAACGCGTTCATTACGTGCCATCAATGTTTCGACCACTTTGACCGTGCCATCTAGCGCATCGGCTTCTTCATCTGATGTGATTAAAAAGGCCAAACGCCCTTGATGTTGAGGGTGCTTTTTGACAAAGCGCTCTGCGGCGACAACCATTGCTGCGACTGAGCCTTTCATATCAGCAGCACCGCGACCATACAAATGTTGATTGATAATTGTCGGGCTAAAAGGGGGTGTTTGCCAATTTTCACTATTGCCTGCTGGTACGACATCGGTATGGCCTGCAAATGCGAGGGTTGGGCCTTGAGTACCTCGATGTGCCCAAAAATTTAATGTGTTACCAAAATGCATTGGTTCAACGGTAAAACCGAGTTGGTTTAAACGCTCAGTCAGTATCGCTTGGCAACCTTGGTCATCAGGGCTGATAGAAGGGCGTGAGATCAGTTCTTTGGCAAGTTGAATAACTGGGCAATCCATCATAACCGCCTGATTATCGAATGAAGTTTTGGTAGTCATTTGCGCTAAACCCAACTAAGTAACGGTTGTCTGGAGAAACAAGTACGGGTCTTTTGACCATGGCGGGCTCTGCAATTAGCACTTTTTTCGCGCTATTTGAGTCAACCACTGCATTTTTTTCATCATCAGTCAGTTTACGCCAAGTTGTTCCTCGTTTATTTACTAACACTTCCCAATCAATATGTTCCATAAAGGTAGAAAGTAATTCATCGCTAATACCATCAGCACGATAATCATGAAACTGATAGTTAACTCCATTGTCTTCTAAGTAACGGCGTGCTTTTTTAATGGTGTCACAGTTTTTAATTCCGTACATGATATAAGGAGAGTTAGATGTATTGGGCATATGATTTTCCTCAAAAAACTAGCGATAATCCATACATAATGAGGCAAAAATCGCTTAGGATCTAGCCCAAATGTGAGAAATATATAATAAACTTATAATTAAATTATTCGTAATTTAGCTTTGTTAATTAATATAATTAGAAAAAATTATCTTGAACGCATATAAATTAAGCTAGCTTCAAGACGAGAGCGAACACGTAATTTTTTAAGAATATTTCTAATGTGAACTTTAACCGTTTCTTCAGAAATAAAAAGTAAATTAGATATTTCACGGTTTTTTAAACCTACAGCCATTTCATGTAAAATTTCAGATTCTCGCCGTGTCAGTGATGAGAGTGGGTCATTATAATTATGACGAGAAATAAGATGCTGATATATTTTTTCACTGAAAACTAATTGCCCTCTAGAGGCTTTCTTCATACTATAAAATAACATGTCAAGCTCACTGCTTTTTAATAAATACCCTTGTGCTCCTGCATCAATAGCGCCATATATATCTGTTTTAATTGTTGAAGCAGATAACACTAATAAGTAGCTATTATTGCAGTGCTTACGAAGTAATCGTATCGTTTCAAATGTTTTAATACCTTGAATATTGGTATCTATAATAATTAGATTAGGCTGTAGCTGCCTTGCAATGCTTAAGGCCTCGTAACAACAAGAGGACTCTGCTGTGACAATAAAGTGCGTATCGGTATTTATGAGCTGTCGCAATCCCAAGCGTATAAGAGGGTGCTCATCAACAATCATTACGGTATATTTAGACATAGAGGGTTCCTTTTTCATGTCTTAAAATTCAAGGTCTAGTTTGATACTTTCCATAAAATAGACAGTTTAATTTTGATATATTTATTATATTTAATTGGAGTATTAATAATTGTAAAATCAGTATGGGGAATTCTTAATGTTACTTCTTTGCTTAATATATTATATCCCTCGCTAATAACAATAAGATACTTGTTGATAATACATTAAAATTAGAAAATTCATATCTAATATTTAAATCAATATTAAACGGAGAAGGTATTTAAGATAGGGTTCATAATGTGATTAATTTTTTATATATATTAACCTCATAAAACTAATAATAAATTATTTTTAGTTAATATCTTAAAAATTAGAGAGGTGTTTCGATATAGTAAAATATAATCAATGTGATTACGTTTTACTCTAACGGTGACCTAACTCTATTGTAACTGAAAGATTTTTTTGGAAATTGCCAGTATGATCATGATTTGCTAGGGAGATGTGTTTATACTGTTATCGCTCTTACCTTACTTATTTTGAAAGGACTTGACGATGGATGACAAATTAAAACAAAGTGCTCTTGATTTTCATGAGTTTCCACATCCTGGGAAAATTACGGTTACCCCAACTAAACCACTAACAACCCAGAGAGATCTCGCATTAGCATACTCACCAGGTGTTGCAGTGCCATGTCTTGAAATTGCAGATGACCCACTTAAAGCTTATCGTTACACCGCTAAAGGTAACCTTGTCGGGGTCGTGTCTAATGGTACGGCTGTCCTTGGGTTAGGTAATATCGGTGCTTTGGCTGGTAAGCCTGTCATGGAAGGAAAAGGTGTACTATTTAAAAAGTTTTCTGGTGTTGATGTCTTTGATATTGAAGTTGATGAAACAGACCCAGACAAGTTAGTTGATATCATTGCGTCTCTTGAGCCGACTTTTGGCGGTATTAATTTAGAAGATATCAAAGCACCAGAATGCTTTTATATTGAACAAAAACTTCGTGAGCGGATGAAAATCCCTGTATTCCATGATGACCAACACGGTACCGCAATCATCTGTACTGCCGCTGTTATCAATGGCTTACGTATTGTTAAAAAAGATATTGGTGATGTGCGTCTGGTGGTTTCTGGCGCAGGGGCGGCATCAATCGCTTGTATGAATTTATTAGTCGCGTTGGGGTTGAAACGCGAACATATCACCGTTTGTGATTCAAAAGGGGTGATTTACAAAGGCCGTGACGAACGCATGGATGTCACCAAAGCCGCGTATGCAATTGAAGATAACGGCCAACGTACTTTGGCTGATGCGATTCCTAATGCAGATATTTTCTTAGGCTGTTCAGGTCCACGTCTTTTAACGCCAGAAATGGTGAAAACCATGGCAAAAGATCCTCTAATCTTAGCATTGGCTAACCCTGAACCCGAAATTTTACCACCATTGGCGAAAGAAGTTCGCCCTGATGCCATCATCTGTACTGGTCGTTCTGATTACCCAAATCAGGTTAATAACGTATTATGTTTCCCATTCATTTTCCGTGGTGCGCTAGATGTTGGCGCAACAACGATTAATGAAGAAATGAAACTGGCTTGTGTATATGCCATTGCAGACCTTGCATTGGCTGAGCAAAGCGAAGAAGTGGCTTCTGCGTATGGCAACCAAGATTTATTCTTTGGCCCTGAATATATTATTCCGAAACCATTTGACCCGCGTTTGATTGTGAAAATTGCGCCAGCAGTGGCAAAAGCAGCTATGGATTCAGGGGTAGCAACGCGTCCAATTGAAGACTTTGATGCCTATATCGAAAAATTAAATCAATTTGTTTATAAAACAAATTTATTCATGAAACCTATTTTCTCTCAAGCTAAGACGGCGAAAAAACGCATTGTATTAGCAGAAGGGGAAGAAGAGCGTGTATTGCATGCGACTCAAGAATTAGTGTCTTTAGGTTTAGCCTTCCCAATTTTAGTTGGGCGCCCAAGTGTGATTGAAATGCGTATTCAAAAACTCGGCCTACATATTGAGTTAGGTAAAGATTTTGAAGTGGTTAATAACGAAAACGACCCGCGTTATAAAGAATATTGGCAAGAATACTACCAAATCATGAAACGTCGTGGTATTTCCCAAGAAATGGCGCGCCGTGCGGTGATTAATAACCCAACCTTAATTGGTGGGATCATGGTGTTGCGTGGCGAAGCCGACGGGATGATTTGTGGTACGGTGGGCAGTTATGGCGAACACTATGAAGTTGTTAAAGATTTATTTGGTTTCCGCGAGGGTGTTCATGCAGCAGGTGCAATGAATGCATTGTTATTACCAACGGGTAATACGTTTATCGCAGACACTTATGTCAATGAAGACCCTTCACCGGAAGAGCTAACTGAAATCACGTTAATGGCAGCGGATACAGTAAGACGCTTTGGTATTGAGCCAAAAGTGGCTCTGTTATCGCGTTCTAGCTTTGGTTCTTCAGATTGCGCATCTGCACAAAAAATGCGTGATACGCTAACGATGATCAAAGCACGTGACCCACATTTGGAAATTGATGGTGAAATGCATGCGGATGCCGCATTAATTGAATCTATCCGTAAAGATGTGATGCCTGATAGTCCATTAAAAGGTTCAGCAAATTTATTAATTATGCCAAATATGGAAGCAGCACGTATTAGTTATAATTTACTGCGTGTCACAAGCTCTGATGGTGTGACTGTAGGGCCTGTGTTAATGGGGGTTGCGAAACCTGTGCATATATTAACACCAATTGCTTCGGTACGTCGTATCGTGAATATGGTGGCATTGGCAGTGGTTGAAGCACAAACAAATCCACTCTAAGGGTTAATATTAATTAATTTGTGTTAAAGGCTTCTATGGTTTCATAGGAGCCTTTTTGTTGAAAATGATTCTCATTATCTGTATCTTGTGAGCTTGACTACATAAGATGGAAAGCATAATGATTTCAATTAGATTGACCTCTCGAATAGCCACTTTAATGGTTGGGTTATTTTTTCTTATTGGTTGTACACAAAAAATTGAGCCAACAAACGTACAATTGGATAGCCAGCTAACAGCAAGCGACCAAATTGTTGACTTAGCAACAGGTAAGTCTTTAACACCTCAGCAATTAGTTGAGCAGCTTGCTCAATCTCCACGTGTGATTGTTGGAGAAAAGCATGATAACCACTATCACCACCAAATTGAGCAATGGCTTGTACAGGAAATGCCAAAAATACGGCCTCAAGGTGCGGTTTTACTCGAAATGCTGACACCGTCACAGCAAAAAGGTGTGAGTCGAGTACAGGCACAGATGCAGAGTAATCCTTATATTCGTGACGAAAAGTTACAGTCCGCCATAAAATGGAACAGTGGTTGGCCTTGGGAACAGTATGGGGCTTTAATCCGTCATTTGCTAAGCTCACCTTATCCATTACTTTCTGCAAACCTAGATAAAGAAGAGGTGCTTTTCGCCTACGCTAACCCATCATCAATAATGGGGCAGTATTCGACTCAGCCTATTGTTCAAGAACTCATCAGTAAAACGATTGAAAGCTCTCATGGTGGGGAACTTACAGCGGAACAAGTGGTAAAAATGACCTTTATACAGCAGTTGCGTGACCGCCGTATGGCAGAGTCGTTATTAAATGCACCTACACCCGCGCTCTTATTTGCAGGTGGCTACCATGCAACAAGAGCTATTGGGGTACCTTTACATGTGCAAGACCTCGCACCTGACGAATCAGTCAAAGTGTTAATTATTTCAGAGAGAGGGGAAGAAATAGACCATTTACATGCTGATTTTGTTTGGTATACCCCTAAATGATGACTAAATAATAGCAACCTAATGATTTCAAAAAAGTTAATTTTGTGAAGTATTCTTTATTTTCATTAAGAAATGATTTCCATTTTCATTTGTTATTAATTATCATTTGCGTTTATGTGAAGATACATAAGTACATAAGATAAAAATGAGTATAACAACATTTGAAAATAAGTATTTAAAGCGAACGACGAAGATGAGTGGGTGGTTCGCATTGGCAATTGCTCTTCATGTCGCTGTGGTTGGGGGCTATATATGGGTAACTTATAATCAACAATGGGAAGAGCTATTGCCTCCACCATCAGTGGTGATGGAAATTTCGATAGAGTCGCAAGCCGAACAATTGACAGAAGTTAACATTGGTCAACTACAAGAGTTAGCGGTGGCGAGTCAAGCCTATGAGGCTCCATCAGAAGAGAAAATTATCCCACCATTAGCCATCAATGAGCAGGCAGAAGTGCAAGTGGCTAAGACGGTGAGTACAAAACGAATAGCTGAAGTAAAAAAACAAAAGCGTGAAAAGCAGGTGGTTGAACAAAAACAAGCGACTGATTCAAAAGCCAATGATGCCCCTGTCACCAGTGATGCAGCAGCGCCATTACAGACTCAGAAAATTGCCGCAGAATTTAATAGCCAGTCACAATCGATAGAGAACGCGAAAAGGCTGTGGGAAGCACAAGTATTGGGTAAATTAAATAAATACAAGCGTTTCCCTGAAGATGCCGTAAGGCGAGGGCGAGTTGGTCAATCAGTAGTAACATTTACGGTTGACCCACAAGGTTTTTTACTTGATAGCGAGCTGGTGAGTTCATCTGGAACGCGATCGTTGGATAGAGAAGCCTTGCAGGTTTTATCAAGAGCGGCACCTTTACCTGAACCACCTACTGAAATTTTAATCAACGGGCGGGTAACAGTCAGGATCCCTATTGATTTTACTCTTAATGAAAAATAGATTGGATGAATTATGCGTAATAAACTTACTGAGTTTTGTCTTATTACATTACTTGGTTTATATGCAGCAACTAGTGCTGCGGAGGATAGAATGTCAGCACCAATAGCCAAAAAACAACCACATACAATGACTACTCACGGAGATGTCCGTGTTGATAACTATTATTGGTTAAGAGATGACCAACGTGAGTCTCCAGAAATTATCGAATATCTAACGCAAGAAAATGACTATACAAAGCAACAATTAGAGAAAGGTGAGTCGTTAAAAAAAGAGATTTACGATGAACTATTTTCGCGTATGAAGCAGGACGATGAGTCAGTTCCCTATAATTATAATGGTTATACTTACCGCTCACGAGTGGTTGCGGGAAAAAATTATTCTATCTATGAAAGACGTCCGGTAAATAGTCAGGGTGAATGGGTTGTATTAGTTGACGGTAATGAACGTGCCGAAGGCACAGAATATTATCGTATGGGCGCGTTAGCTATTTCGCCAGATAATACCACGCTTGCCATTGCCGAAGATCGCCAAGGGCGTAATGAATTTGCAGTGTCATTTCGAAAAATTGATGAGAGCGAGTGGCAAGAGAATGCATTAACCAATACATCAGGGAATATTGTTTGGGCTAATGATAACCAAACGCTATTCTATGTGAATAAGGACAAGCAAACATTGCTTCCTTATCAAGTGGTTAGGCACCAATACGGTACACAGCAAACTCAAGACAAACTGGTGTATGAAGAAAAGGATGATACTTTTTACATTAGTTTAGCGAAATCGACGTCAAAAGATTTTATTTTAATAGGTATCACGAGTACTGAAACTTCTGAATATCGGTTAATTGATGCAAATCAGCCACAAAATGATGCTAAAATCTTAAAACCACGTCAAGTTGGGGTTGAGTACTATCCTGATCATTTCAATGGTAAATTCTATATTCGTTCTAATCACCAGCACCCATTGTTTGGTTTATATATTGCAGACAATATTTCAGCGCCGTGGGTAAGCTTTATTACACCACGTGATGGGGTTGATCTTGAAGGTTTTGCGTTATTTAATAACTGGTTAGTGGTAGAAGAGCGCCAAAACGGCTTAGTAAATATACGCCAAATCAGTTGGTTAACGCATAAAGAAAACCAAGTGAGCTTTGATGACCCAACTTACATGGCGTGGATTGGGAATAACCCTGAGCCTGATACAGACACATTACGCTACGGCTACTCATCAATGACCACACCGTCTTCAGTATATGAAATTAATATGCTGACTCAAGAAAAACAGCTTTTAAAACAAGAAGAAGTTAAAGATTTTAATAAGCAAAATTACCAAAGTGAGCGTATTTGGGTCACTGCACAAGATGGGGTAAAAGTCCCTGTTTCCTTAGTTTACCGTAAAGATCTTTTCAAACATGGTCAAAATCCATTGTTAGTCTATGGTTATGGGGCTTATGGATATGGCATAGACCCTTCTTTTAGTTCATCTCGTTTGTCTTTATTGGATCGCGGTTTTGTTTACGCGATTGCACATATTCGTGGTGGTGGTGACTTAGGTAAAAATTGGTACATACAAGGCAAAACAATCCACAAAATGAATACATTTACTGACTTTATTGATGCAACCAAAGGGTTATTATCAGAAGGTTATGGTAAAGCAGGGCATGTGTATGCCATGGGGGGCAGTGCGGGTGGCTTATTAATGGGAGCGGTGGTGAATATGGCGCCTGACTTATACGAGGGTGTTGTTTCCGCTGTTCCATTTGTAGATGTGGTAACCACAATGTTAGACCCATCAATTCCTCTAACTACTGGGGAATACGACGAGTGGGGTAACCCTGAAAATGAAGAGGATTACTGGCGAATTAAAGCGTATAGCCCTTATGACAATATCAAAGCACAACATTACCCACATATTTTAGTGACGACAGGGTTACATGATTCCCAAGTTCAATACTGGGAACCTGCAAAATGGGTGGCTAAATTGCGAGATATTAAACAAGGTAATTCATTATTATTATTAGAAACGAATATGAATGCGGGCCATGGCGGTAAATCAGGGCGTTTTAATGCACTCGATGATATTGCCCAAGAATATAGCTTTATTCTTATGCTTGAAAATAAAGACAAATATTTTCCATATTTAAAATAATAATTAACCTATAAAATTTAGGTGATTTTAGGCCAGCAACAAGATTAATCACATTGTTGCTGAGCCTTTTCACAGGCACTATTTGGCCTGTGCTAGCGGTGTGAGCGTATGACACTCAGTACGTTTACAGGAATGGTTTAATGAATAATAAAACAATAATTATGGTAGCTGGCATTATTGCCACTAGCTACCAAGGGATCGCTTTGGCTGAAAATACACAGCAGCAAAATAAGCAGAAAGAAGGTGTGGTTAATTTTAGCCAATTAAAAGTTTCAGGTGCGCAGAAACAAACCCCATTAGTCAAAGCATTAGAAAAACCAGGTGCTTATAGTGCGGTTGGTACAGAAAATAAATTGCAGTCGATGGATAAAATTATTCGCACCATGCCCGGCACCTATACTCAAATGGATGCCAGCCAAGGTACGGTTAACGTCAATATTCGTGGACTGAGTGGTTTTGGTCGCGTGAATATGATGGTTGATGGTATTACACAAAGTTATTATGGTATCTCACCGAGCAAATATACCCACGGTATGCAGCCGAGTAATGATTTTGGTTCATTAATTGATCCAAACTTTATTGTCTCAGTGGAAGTGGAGAAAGGGCAGTTGAATGGCAGTAATAGCATTAATGCTTTAGCCGGAAGTGCGAATTTCCGCACTATCGGAATTGATGACGTCATTTTTAACGACAATTTATACGGACTGCGTAGTAAAGCTAACTGGGGGGATAATGGTCTCGGTTATAACGGAATGGTTGCCGTTGCGGGTAAAACGCAATTACAGGATGATGGTTACTTTGGTGGTTTAATTGCAATTAGTGGTCATAATATTCCCGGAAGTTATAAGAATGGAGACGGCTTTGACAGTGATGAATTTGCCACAGATCCCTCATTCAAACAAAAGCCACAATCTCAATTGGCAAAGTTGAAATATAAACCTAATGATCGCCATGAATTGGAATTCAGTGGGCGTTTTTTGCAAAATAAACTTACCAGCAGAAAGATTAATAGTGATGACTATTATCTTAAATATAAATGCACCCCATTAAATGAATTAATTTATGTGGAAATCTTGGCAAGCCATGGTAATAATGAACAAAAATTTCAAGGTGATCCTATTGGTGGAGCCTTTAAAAATGCCATATCTAGAAATAAATCCGATAGTATAAATTTATCCAATACGAGTCATTTTTCTTATGGAGATGTGGATTATAAATGGCAAGTTGGTTCGAAATTAATGAAAACCAAATACCAAAAAACATCTCAACCTGTTGAAGACCCTAACACCCAAATATATAACCCATTTTCACCGAGTGGCACGCAAGATATCGTGAGCTTATATACCCAATTTGAAGGGAAATATGATATCTATACCGCTACATTTGATCTTAATTATCTTAATTATAAAGTTAAAGGTTATAAACCTGCGTGTGATGAAACCGAAAAATGTTTCCCCCAAGAAGCCAGTACATTGAATATCAAGGATAGCGGTATTAACCCTGGTGTTTTATTATCAGCACAAATTATTCCTGAGTTTCAACCTTTTGTTAGTTATGCTCACTCGATGCGTGCACCTAATTCCCAAGAGGCTTTTTTCTCGCAAAATGGTGGTCAGAGCATGAACCCATTCCTAAAAGGGGAAAAGTCGAAAACATGGCAAGTTGGGTTTAATAGCTTCAAGCCTGACTTAGTTGTAGAGGGCGATCAATTCAATATGAAAGCTCTGTGGTTCCATACACATATTAAAGACTACATTACTAGCAAATCATTTATGTTGTGCCGAGCAAACTCACAAGAAGAGTTTGATTGGTGCTTGATTAACGATGATGTTTGGAATAAAGAAAACCCAGATATTTTTCAGCGTGCAGATATGTATGTTAATGATCCTAGAGATGTGAATTTACGAGGGTATGAGTTGCAAGCCAATTATGATGCAGGTGTATTTTATTCAATGGTTTCATATACCAAAGAGTCAGGAAAACAACCGGTTTCTATTAATAGTACCTCCGTATTTAGTGCAGGGGATTTCACTCAATTACCTGACTATTACCTAACATTAGACTCAGGTGTACGCTTATTTGATGAAAAACTGACACTCGGTTCAACGATTACATGGACTGGCCCCTCCAAACGGATTAGCCCAGTACCCGATGGCGACCAAAATGGTGATGCTATGACGGAGAAATATGAGAAACAACCAACTATTGTTGATGTATATGCAGATTATGAAATTAATAAAAACGTTAAATTGATGATGACTATTAACAATGTGACGAATAAAAACTATACCGATGCATTAAATCGCGCAAATTCGGGGGCAATTATGGAAGAACGAGGGCGAAATAACGAAACGGGTAGAGGGCGTACTTATATGATTGGTGGGCAGGTACGTTTCTAACCAGTATATAAATTTACAACCACTTATCCCGTTATTTTAATCGAGATAAGTGGTTAAAATAATCACTTCGATACTATTTTTGTTTTAACTTTCTCAATGTGAGTAATTTGGCTTTCAACCCAACCATCATTAAGGCGTGTTTTCAGTGGTTGCCCTAATTTTACTTGGCTGGTTTTTTTCAACACGGTGCCTTCTGCTGTCTCACTAATACTAAAGCCGCGAGCAAGTGTTGCCAATGGGCTGACAGCTTCCATTTTCGAACACGCGACAGCAAAACGTTGACGATAGCTATTGACCAAACTCGTGATCATATTTTGCAAATGATATTGTGTTTGTTGCAACTGACGTTGTTGCTTTTGCAACTGAGGGCGTAAATCATTTTGCAGCAAACGGCGATTGACTCTTTCGAATTTAGCTGTCGAATTTTGTAGTTGCCGAGTCATCGACTGTGCTAACTTTTGTTGCAATAAATTAAGTTGGTTATGTTGCCGTGCTAAGCGTAATTGCGGGTGCTGTTGCTGTAAACGATGGTGTAAACGAGCAAACCTTTGTTGTTGGCCTACCACGTAATAATCCATTGCCATTTCAAGGTGTTGCTGTGCAGATTTTAACTGCCGCAGCATTTCTAGCTGGTTACGGCTAACAAGCTCGGCTGCCGCAGATGGGGTTGGTGCTCTTATGTCCGCTACATAGTCCGCAATCGTCACATCGGTTTCATGACCAACAGCACTAATTATAGGCAGTTGACTAGCAAAAATAGCTCTAGCAACGATTTCTTCATTAAATGCCCACAAATCTTCAAGGGAGCCCCCACCGCGACCGACAATTAACACATCACATTCTTGACGCAAATTTGCTAGCTCAATCATTCGAGCAATTTGTGCTGGTGCCATTTCGCCTTGAACGGCCGTTGGATAGATAATGATAGGCAGAGAAGGATCCCGGCGGCGTAAAATATTTAAAATATCATGTAGGGCTGCACCGGTTGCTGATGTAATGATACCGACAGATTTAGCAGGGCTAGGTAGCGGTTTTTTATGAATAATATCAAATAAGCCTTGTGCGCTTAGCGTTTGTTTTAATAGTTCAAAACGCTGTTGCAGTAAGCCCTCACCGGCTGGCTGCATACTTTCAAGGATTAATTGGTAGTCACCTCGAGGTTCATATAAAGTCACTGTCGCTCTAACCAAAACTTGCTGGCCATTTTGTGGGCGGAAAGTGACACGTGCATTCTGCCCACGGAACATTGCCGCACGTACCTGTGCTCGGTCATCTTTTAAGGTTAAGTACCAATGACCTGAACTTGGCTGTGAAAAATTGGAAATTTCAGCGGTTAACCAAATACGCCCCATTTGGCTATCGAGTAGTTCTCGAACTGTTTGGTTAAGCTTGCTAACCGAGTAAATTGCGTTATTTTGTGAAGTCGACATGTGAGCCAGATCAAATTTTAAAACAATGACTTAATCGATAGATACTAACGCAGCTATAGGAGTTATCAAGTTTTTTTTCAAAAAAACGCTGGAAGCAACCGTTTTCGGTGTGTATAATGCCGCGGCAATATTTTATACCTTTCCATAACGCTGCCTGGTGGGATATTGCCTATGTTACGCATTAAAAAAGAAGCACTTACTTTCGACGACGTTTTACTCGTTCCTGCACACTCAACCGTATTACCGAATACCGCAGATTTATCAACTCAACTGACTGCAAACATCCGCCTGAACATTCCTATGCTTTCTGCAGCCATGGATACTGTCACTGAATCTGATCTTGCTATTGCATTAGCACAAGAAGGTGGCATTGGTTTCATCCATAAAAACATGACTATTGAGCGCCAAGCGGAAGAAGTTCGCCGCGTGAAAAAGCATGAAAGTGGTGTCGTCACTGACCCTGTGACAGTAACGCCTGATACCACCATTCGTGAAGTGCAAGAAATGGCTGAACGCAATGGTTTTGCAGGTTATCCAGTAGTTGCAAACGACAACTCATTAGTTGGTATTATTACTGGCCGCGATGTTCGTTTCGTGACGGATTTAGACCAGCCTGTTACTGCTGTGATGACGCCAAAAGAACGTTTAGTCACCGTGAAAGAAGGCGAAGCACGTGAAATTGTTTTACAAAAAATGCATGAAAAACGTGTAGAAAAAGCCTTAGTGATCGATGATAACTTTCATTTGTTAGGGATGATCACTGTTAAAGACTTCCAAAAAGCAGAACGTAAGCCAAACGCGTGTAAAGACGAGCAAGGCCGTTTGCGTGTTGGTGCTGCTGTTGGTGCTGGTGCAGGAAATGAAGAGCGTGTTGACGCACTGGTGGCTGCTGGCGTTGACGTTTTATTAATTGACTCATCACATGGTCATTCAGAAGGCGTATTACAACGTATTCGTGAAACCCGCCAAAAATACCCTGACTTACAAATTATTGGTGGTAACGTTGCAACAGCGGAAGGGGCGAAAGCCTTAGCGGATGCAGGAGTTAGCGCGGTTAAAGTCGGCATTGGTCCTGGTTCTATCTGTACCACTCGTATTGTGACTGGCGTTGGTGTACCACAAATTACAGCTATTGCAGAAGCGGCAGAAGCTCTGGAAGGTACGGGTATTCCTGTTATCGCGGATGGGGGGATTCGCTTCTCAGGTGATATCTCTAAAGCTATCGCGGCAGGCGCAGCCTGTGTGATGGTTGGCTCAATGTTCGCAGGAACTGAAGAGTCTCCGGGAGAAACTATTTTATTCCAAGGCCGTACTTACAAAGCATACCGTGGCATGGGTTCACTAGGTGCGATGTCTAAAGGTTCGTCAGATCGTTACTTCCAATCTGATAATGCAGCAGACAAATTAGTGCCAGAAGGTATTGAAGGCCGCGTAGCATACAAAGGTCGCCTAAAAGAAATCATTCATCAACAAATGGGTGGCTTACGCTCCTGTATGGGCCTGACGGGCTGTGGTACTATTGATGCATTAAGAACAAAAGCAGAATTTGTTCGCATCAGTGGAGCCGGTATCCAAGAAAGCCACGTTCATGATGTTACTATCACGAAAGAATCTCCAAACTACCGTTTGGGGCAATAATCGATAAAGTTTCTCAGGGTGGCGCATTCATTTGATTGCGTCACCGATTCTTATTTTTGACTTGAATTTTTGGAATTCTCCTCAAATGACAACAAATATCCATAAACATCGCATTCTTATTCTTGATTTCGGCTCGCAATATACACAGCTGATCGCCCGTCGTATTCGTGAAATTGGCGTTTACTGTGAACTCTGGGCGTGGGACGTTACAGAAGAACAAATTCGAGAATTCAATCCAAACGGTATTATTCTTTCTGGCGGGCCAGAAAGTACGACTGAGTCAGATAGCCCACGTGCTCCTGATTACGTATTTAATGCAGGTGTTCCTGTATTAGGTATTTGTTATGGCATGCAAACCATGTCAATGCAGTTGGGTGGTTCAGTTGAAGTCTCTGGTGAACGTGAGTTCGGTTATGCCAATGTCGAAATCACTGAGCAATGTGAATTATTCCGTGATATTCATGACTCTCTGAACGAAGCTGGCAAGCCAGTACTTGATGTTTGGATGAGCCATGGTGATAAAGTTACAGCTATCCCTGCAGATTTTAAAACTATCGCCAGCACGCCAAGCTGCCCATATGCCATCATGGCAAATGAAGAGAAGAAATTCTACGGTGTGCAATTCCACCCAGAAGTGACTCACACTCACCAAGGCCTGAATATTTTAACGCGTTTTGTGAAAGATATTTGCCAATGTGAAGCCCTGTGGACACCAGCGGCAATTATCGAAGACACAGTAGCGCGTTTAAAAGAGCAAATTGGTGATGACCATGTACTGCTCGCATTATCGGGTGGTGTTGATTCATCGGTTACGGCATTGCTATTAAACCGCGCAATTGGTAAACGTTTAACCTGTGTGTTCGTTGATAACGGTTTATTGCGTTTAAATGAAGCAGACCAAGTAATGGAAATGTTCGCAGGTAAATTTGACCTGAACATCATCCATGCAAAAGCCGAAGATCGCTTCTTAAATGCATTAGCTGGGATCAGCGATCCAGAAGCTAAACGTAAGAAAATTGGTCACGTATTTATCGAAGTATTTGATGAAGAGTCATCTAAGCTGCCTAATATCAAATGGCTGGCTCAAGGAACAATTTACCCAGACGTTATCGAATCAGCAGCATCAGCAACTGGTAAAGCACACGTTATCAAGTCTCACCATAATGTAGGTGGTCTGCCGGATGACATGAAACTTGGTTTAGTTGAGCCATTAAAAGAATTGTTTAAAGATGAAGTCCGTAAAATTGGTCTCGAATTAGGCCTCCCGTACGATATGCTGTATCGCCACCCATTCCCAGGCCCAGGCTTAGGTGTGCGTGTATTAGGCGAAGTGAAGAAAGAGTACTGTGATTTATTACGTCGTGCAGATGCTATCTTTATTGAAGAACTGCACAAAGCAGATTTATATCATAAAGTTAGTCAAGCATTTACCGTATTCTTACCTGTCCGCTCTGTTGGCGTCATGGGTGATGGCCGTAAATATGACTGGGTTGTTTCACTGCGTGCAGTTGAAACTATCGACTTTATGACCGCTCATTGGGCGCATTTACCTTATGACTTCTTAGGCCGCGTTTCAAACCGCATCATTAATGAAGTCGATGGTATTTCCCGTGTTGTTTATGATATCAGCGGCAAACCACCAGCGACAATTGAGTGGGAATAATCCCCCAATAAGAACTCGCTGGCACTGACTGGCAAAATAACGACTTAAGCCCATGTAAAAATGGGCTTTTTTGTTTTTAGTCTTTAATAGCATTCGATTTAATTGAGCAAATTAGTGAACACTTAAATTTGAAGTGCAGAAAGGATTATTGCTTCCATTTTTTCAGGGGTAGTGAATGGTGCGAAGCGTTTGAGCGGTTTACCGTCACGCCCGATCAAGAATTTAGTAAAGTTCCACTTGATCCGCCCACCCATTAGACCTGGTAGCTCGTTTTTCAGGTAACGGAATATCGGGTGAGCAGAGCTCCCATTAACGTCGACTTTTTCGAATATTGGAAAGCTCACTTCGTAGTTAATAAAGCAGGTCTGCGCGATTTCCTCAGCGCTACCGGGTTCTTGTTTGCCAAACTGATTACAGGGGAAACCAAGCACCACAAAGCCCTGAGGAGCATATTTCTTGTAGAGTGATTCTAAGCCGTTGTATTGTGGTGTAAAACCACAATGACTGGCGGTATTAACAACGAGAACCACCTTATCAGCGTAGTCTTTCATAGAGATAAGTTGCCCGCCGAGACTTGTCGCTGCTAATTGATGAAAGGGGGCCATAGTAGGATCCTTAGAATAGAGCTAATCGACATAAGCCAATATAGCCGCTGATTGTGTGGTAGGTCTGAAGTCTTTTACCTGGCTATCTTGGCAAATTTTAAAGGTAAAAACAACATACTGGCTGTTCTCCCATTGATTGAAATATTAGATATTAGCCCTTTGCTTTAATCCCGCTATAAACATTCGCTGGCTAAATAATGGTATCAGCCCGTGTCAAAGTGGAGGGAGCTTATGGCATCAGCAACCTCTCATGTTCCTTTGCAACTAACTCATTCAAAAAATCAGCGACAACCCTGATCCTTCGTGAGTGAGCGAGATCAGAGTGAATGACTAGCCAAATAGGTTGGTCACAGCCTATATTATCTTGTAGGCAAATCAGTCCCATCTTTTGGGCAATGAAATGCGGCAAAACAGCCATGCCAATACCCGCTTGGACTGCGCTAAATTGTGCTGACATCGTACTGGTAGTGAGCCGGCAAGCTCTTCCTCTTAGCGTTCTTTCTAACCATTGTGCTGATTGGAGGTGCTGCTGTGCTTCCGACCAACCGATAAAATCATCTTGTTCTAGAGAGCTCAATCTGTTTGGATTTGGTCTACGCTGTAAATAACTCTCTGAGGCGTAAAGGCCAAACCCCAATGTGCCTAATTTACGAATACGCACATTACCGCGTTCAGGCCTAACCATACGCAGTGCAATATCCGCATCACGCCTGTGTAAATTCACTGTCGACACCCCAGTTACAATTTCAATTGTGAGATTAGGGTTCACGTTGGTTAGTGAAGGCAGAGCAGGGATGATTAGATGATCGGCTAAGCCTTGAGCGGTAGCTAAACAAACATGGCCCATCACGCTTTCGCTTTTTCTCCGCGCGGCATTGCCAAATGCATAACCCGCCTGTTCTAAGGCTTCAGCCTGAGAAATTAATGCATTTCCTTCATCGGTAAGCTTGTAACCAAGCTGGTCTCGAGTGAATAGCCGAACATGTAATGCCTCTTCTAGGCGTTCTAAACGCCGAGATGTGGTTGCAATTCCAAGTTTCAATGCTTTAGATGCAGCACTTAGCGTGCCTTCTCGAGCAATCGCTAAAAATACTCTGACATCATCCCAATTTGAATGCTGTCTATCGTTTTGTTTTCCATTATTGGAAAATGGATTGCTTTCATTAGTCATATAAATCTCCATTTATGGAAAATATACTGAAAAACATAAAATAAACCAAGGGAGAGCGATAATGAAAAAACGTATTTTGGGTAATGGACTTGAAGTCTCGGCAATTGGACTCGGTTGTATGGGGATGAGCGAGTTCTATGGGCCGCAAGATGATCAGGCTGCCATGGTTGTGCTACAAAAAGCTATCGAACTAGGCTGTACGATGCTGGATACTGCGGATACTTATGGCAATTTTCATAACGAAGAGTTGATTGGGCATTTTCTTAAACAAGTCGGTTCTGATGTTAAAATCGCGACAAAGTGCGGTATTGTTCGCCGACCAGGTGAATATGAGAGAAGGATTGATAATAGTCCAGAATATATACGCAGCGCCTGTGAAAGCTCTCTTCGTCGATTAGGTGTTGAATGTATTGATTTGTATTATATCCATCGTCTAGATCCCTCTGCATCAATAGAGACGACAATGCACACGCTGGCGGGGTTAGTTGCTGAAGGGAAAATTGCTCACATTGGGTTGTCTGAGGTGAGTGCGGCAACCCTTAGAAGGGCACACGCAGTTTATCCTGTTACTGCAATCCAAACTGAGTATTCGCTTTGGACGCGTGATGTTGAAACGGAAATATTGCCAACTTGCCAAGAATTAGGGATTGGTTTTGTACCTTATTCCCCGTTAGGACGTGGATTCTTAACAGGGCGCTTTAATGCCGAAAGTAGGTTCGAGAGCGATGATGCACGTAATACGCTACCACGTTTCACATCAGAGAACCTTAGAGCTAATCGCACATTAGCTGACTTTATCGTGCAGATGGCAAGTAACAAGTCATGTTCACCTGCTCAAATTTCACTGGCCTGGTTGCTAGCTCAAGGAGATAACATTGTACCAATACCAGGAACGAATAAAGTTAAACACCTTGAAGATAACTTTGCTGCCGCTGATATTGACCTAACATCGGAGGATTTACTGCAAATAACACAAGCGCTAGAAAGCTTTCAACCTGTGGGTTCCCGTTATACTGCTGAAGGAATGAAAGGTGTTAATGTGTAAGGTAAGCATCATTTTGTAGAGTAATAGAGTTGCCCTGTGCTGTCATATTCTGTGAATGTTATTTGGCAACAATAATTGAGGTATCAGTTTTTTACTGGTGCCTTTTTTTATTAGTACCAAAGACGTTAGAAAAAATAGGTATACCATTATAGGAATTTATTTAGGAAAAGGGGCCTCTATGTATGGGGTTAGATACTTTTGTATCTTACAACTGCTTTATCGAGGGTAAAGCAACAGAGCTTCCCGTTCCTAGGGAATAGGTCATGAAGATGATGAGAGATATTTTTATTGTCAAAGCTTACCCGTAAAAAAGCGCCTGTAATTTACAGACGCTTTTGCTTTTCACTCAATTCTAAAATTAGAACTGATACACTAACCCTAAACCAAGTACGTTATCGGTATTCACTTTGTAGTGGTCAGTAAAATCATTATCGTTTAACAAGTTGATTTTATAGTCGATGACAGCACTTAGGTTTTTATTAAAGTCATAAGCTGAGCCGATGGCGATATAATTTACTAATTCTTTATCTCCAAAGCTGCCTAAGTTTTTACCTTTGGAATAGTTATAGCCAATTGATGGGGTTAAACCGAAGTCAAAAGAATATAGGGCAACCACTTCCAAGTTCTGAGTTTTATTTGCTACTGACTCCATATTATCATTACCAAAACGGCTCATATTAAGCGTTTGGCCATACATGACTGCGAAATAGAGATCTTCGTATTCAAATTTTCCCCCTACGTTCCAAGCTTCAGCGCGTTTACCAGTCGCACTGCTAGTTGTGGCATCTTTTTGCTTTGGTGTACGGGAAGATGAGGAGTAACCACCACCGAGGGAAATACCATAACCTAATTCATAAGCTGTAGATAAACCAAAACCATCGCCGTTATCGGTTAATTCATCACCGGATGACAGGTTTTGTTCGCCATTTTTCCCCTGATATTGTAATGCAAAGCTTAAACCATCAATGTAACCAAAGGCATTATTATTGCGATAAGTGAGTAAATTACGGTTACGGCTTAGCATGTAGTTATCTTCTTGATCCATCGTATCCGCTCCCCAGAGAGGTAATACGTCTGTCCAAGCATTGGTATCATAAATAACACCATAATTGCGGCCATAATCAAGGGAACCGTAATCTGCAAATTTTAAGCCTGCATAAGCTAAACGATTACTATTTTCTTCAGTTGATTCTGATTGGTTAGTTTTAGTTTCCCATTCAAAACGTCCAAAACCAATGAGTTGGTCGGTGATTTGTGTGTCACCTTTTAGCCCCAGTCTGACACGTGAGTCATCACCATCTTCGCCACTACGGCTTTTGGCAATATGATGGCGAACATCGATTTGCCCATACACATCAAGCTTATTACCATCTTTATTGTACATTTCAGCGGAGTTAGCAACATTAGCAGTAAGTAGTGTTGGAATAATGAGTGCGAGTAATTTGTACTTCATAACATAGCCTTATGGATTGAGTGATATTTAGCAATAGTTCCTAATTGATAGTTATTATCATTTAAGCATTTTAATTCGCCAAATAAAAAATGTAACAAAATTAAATATTAGTGAAACAATGCGGCTAACTTATTAAATAATAAAAATAATTTAATTTATGGTGATTTCAACCAAATGTTTTATTTTTAGAAAATCAAAATCAATGTGATGAAAGAGTTATGTTTATGTATAAGTGATTTTTTATGCATAAATCGTGAATTATTACTTGTTTGAAATGCTAAGGTTGGTATTATTTAAAACCTATACAAATTTTGTCTATATCAACCCAGAACCCTAAAAATAATATCTTGGTAGAAATCACTAGATATAAGGAATAATAAGTGGCTTTACGTTTGAAGTATCTGGCATTACTCCCTTTATTAGTTGCTGCGACAGCTTGTCAGCAACCAAATAATATCAAAACACCAGTAGAAACTTATGCGACACAAAACCAACCTGCGGTGGTTAATAACGCATGGATTGAAATATCACGTGGTGCATTAGATTTTAATATCAAAAAAGTACAAAACTTGCTGGGGGATAAGTCTTCTCTGTGCGCTGTTTTGAAAGGGGATGCCTATGGACATGACCTTTCTTTAGTTACGCCAATAATGATTGAAAATAATGTGCAATGTATTGGGGTAACAAATAACCAAGAGCTTAAAACCGTGAGAGACTTAGGTTTTAAAGGCCGCTTAATGCGAGTGAGAAGTGCGACAGAACAAGAAATGGCTCAGGCTACACAATATGAGACAGAAGAGTTAATTGGTAATTTAGCAATGGCGCAGCGCTTGAATGCGATTGCGAAAAAACAAAATAAAGTGATCCCTATCCATCTTGCGCTAAACTCGGCAGGGATGTCCCGTAATGGGCTAGACGTCAGTAGTGCATCTGGCTTAGATGAAGCAAAACAGATCGCGGAGTTATCGCAATTAAAAATCGTGGGCATTATGTCTCATTATCCAGAAGAGGATGAAGCTCAGATCCGTAAAGACCTTGCGAAATTCAAGAAAGAGTCTCAACAAGTCTTGAATGTGACAGGGTTAAAACGTGAAGACATTACATTACATGTCGCGAATACTTATGCAACTATTACCGTACCAGAATCATGGTTGGATATGGTACGTGTAGGTGGTATTTTCTACGGTGATACCGTTGCGACAAATGACTATAAACGCGTGATGACGCTGAAATCGAACATCGCCTCTGTCAATCATTATCCGAAAGGTAATACAGTGGGTTATGATAGAACCTATACCTTGAAGCGTGATTCTGTATTAGCCAATATCCCTGTAGGTTATGCAGATGGCTATCGCCGTGTATTTAGCAATGCGGGACATGCATTAATTAATGGCCAGACAGTTCCTGTTTTAGGAAAAACATCAATGAATACGGTCATGGTTGATGTTACTGATTTAAAATACGTTAGCCCGGGAGATGAAGTTGTATTTTTTGGCAAACAAGGTCATGCTGAAATTACGGCCGAAGAGGTTGAAGACATCAGCGGTGCATTATTTACCGAAATGTCAATTTTGTGGGGTGCAACCAATAAACGTATCTTAGTTGATTAGGTTAATTTTTAATTCCGTATATTTTAACCCGCAATAATCGCGGGTTTTTTTATCCTAAATGTCTCTTCGGATTTTATCCAATATGTCGATAAAATGCGGTTTAGGGGAATGACTATCGAAACTTATAAGCTGATATGTTAGGTTGGTAGAGTCTTTTTTGAGCGGATTGACTCAGAAGGAAAATAAAAGAATTAGAAGGATATCATTTATGTATCAAGTTGATTTACATGCGCATACCATTGCCAGCACCCATGCATATAGCACTGTTAATGAATATTTTGCTGAAGCCGTAAGTCGAGGTGTGAAACTCTTTGCGATTACCGACCACGGCCCTGAAATGCAAGATGCTCCACATGAATGGCACTTTGGTAATATGCCTATCTTACCGAGAATTGTTGATGGCGTTGGTTTATTGTACGGTATTGAAGCGAATATAAAAAACAAGTTGGGTGAGACAGACTGCAATGAAAAGATTGCTCGTCATTTGGATATTATTTTAGCTGGTTTCCATGAACCGGTTCTTGAACCCCAAAGTTTAGCTGATAATACAGAAGCTATGATTGCCACGATCCGTAGCGGTAAAGTGCAAATAATTACTCATCCGGGAAATCCCAAATATCCCATTGATATTAAAGCGGTAGCACAAGCTGCGAAAGATTGTAATGTGGCTTTGGAAATGAATAACTCCTCATTCTTGCATTCAAGAGCGGGTAGTCAAAAGAATTGTTTAGAAATAGCAAAGGCCGTTAAAGAAACTGGCGGGTGGGTAGCATTAGGTTCGGACTCGCATTTTGCTGGGTATCTCGGCCGTTTTGACAGCGTAGTTGAAATGTTGGAATCAATTGATTTTCCGCAATCACAAATTTTAAATGTTACTCCACGCCGTGTATTGGATTTTTTAGAGTCCCATGGGCGTAAGCCTATCCCTGAATTTGCTGATTTTTAATAGTTATTCAGTTATTCAACATTGCGTTCTTAAAGACAGTCAATATTAGGTATAATAAAGCCACAAAAGGTTAGTGGCTTTTAATTCAAGTTATATTGAAAGTTATAATTCAATTTCCATTTGAACACAATTTAACTCAACTTGAGCAAGAGAAGAGTAGTAGCTAGCATGCTTAATCGAAGTAAATCCATGTTTCTGATAAAAGCGTTCCGCATTCGGTGATGAATCTAATACCAATTTTTTAATATTTCGCTTTTTGGCTTCAGCTTTAATAGCATCTAATATTAAGCCCGCAGCTCCGCAGCCAGTGTACTGTGGTAAAGTAAATATGGCATCAACACTGTTAGCCTCTAGATTAAGATAGCCAGTTGCAACGGGTTCATCATTTTTATTTACCGCGACAAAGAATGGGTTATTCTTCACAATACGTATATAACTTACTGGCATTTCATCAGGTGTCCAGGCGCTGATCGTTTTTGCGTCAAAACTCGTTGTACAACCATGGCGAATGGCTTGGTTGCGTATAAACCAAAGATGTTCAGCTTCATCGGGAGTTGCTAACCTAATTTTCATCATGATACACCTGCTAATGTTTTTTTATTTCTTTCATAGAACAAAAAGTACAGTTAAAAAGCAATATATATAACAGAAAGAAAACTAATTTGAATATGGTATACTCACCCTTATTTTTAAATCAGTGACTTTTATGAATTATCAATGCCCCCTCTGCTTTACACCACTTAACTTTATGCATAACAGCTATCGCTGCGCAGAAAATCACCAGTTCGATTGTGCGAAAGAGGGTTACGTTAATTTGTTGCCCGTACAACATAAACGGTCTAAAGACCCCGGTGATAATGCTGAAATGATGCAAGCACGTAGACAATTTCTTGATGCAGGACATTACCACCCGATGCGTGAAAAGGTGGCAGAAAAAATTATTCAGTTTATTCCATCATCTAATACTAGTTTGTTAGACATTGGTTGTGGGGAAGGGTATTACACAGACTATTTCTCTCGGGAACTTGCAAAACATTTTGAAAAATATACGGTTCTGGGCTTAGATGTTTCGAAAGTGGCGGTTCGCTATGCGGCGAAACGGTATAAATCCGTTCGTTTTTGCGTCGGTACAAGCCATCGCTTGCCATTCTCAAATAACAGCTTAGGTGGAGTTGTCCGAATTTACGCACCCTGCAAAGCACAAGAATTAAGCCGTGTATTAGTTTCTAAAGGTATGTTAATTACTGTTACGCCTGCGGCAGAGCATCTGCAAGAATTAAAAGCGTTAATTTACGATGAGGTTAAGTTACATCCAACTAAAGATGAAGATTTACCAAATTTTTCGCTAATAGATAGTTGCCAATTAAATTATAAAATGGCACTGACAGGGCAAGAAGCTTATGAATTGTTGATGATGACCCCATTTGCTTGGCGTGCATCAGAACAGGTCAAAGAGAATCTGCAACAAGCTGAAGTGAAAGAATATACGGCTGATTTTTTAATTCGCGTTTATCAATCTGATGCAGAGTAAGGTTATTGCCCCCATATAAGGGGGCACAAAAACTAATGGGCATACATAAATAATTCGAGGTGCTCAAATAAAATATTAAAACCAATACCTATTAGAACCAACCCACCGATAATTTCTGCTTTTTTTCCGAGTAATGGGCCAACATAGCGGCCAATCATCATACCAATAGTTGCCATAATCATTGTCATTAAGCCGATAGTCATTGCAGTATGAACGATATCCACTTGCAAGAAAGCTAAACCTAGACCGATAGCCATTGCATCAAGGCTGGTGGCTATCGCAGAAAAGATAAGGCTTGTTGAGCTATGACTAGAAGGTTTAGAACAGCATTCTTCATCTTTTGTTTTAATACTCTGCCAGATCATTCTAGCACCTAAAACAAACAATAAACCAAATGCAATCCAATGATCCCAACGGATAACATATTGGCTAGCTAGGATCCCGATACCCCAACCAATAATCGGTGTAATGGCTTCAATAAAACCAAAAATAAAACCAGTACGGAGAATTTCTCTAAAGCGGGGTTTATGAAGAACGGCGCCTTTACAAATAGCAACAGCGAAGGCGTCCATTGATAGGGCAAGGGCTAAGATAAGGGTAGCATAGAAACTCATAATAGAACCTCGGTTGGGTGATTCCATATACACATAAATTACCCCCAACCAAAAGGCTTATTTATGTGTCTATGGTCTTGCCAACCGAATTTTGGTGTCCGCACCACGTTTGAAACCAAACGAGTATGTTGATACGGACTTTCTGGTCTTATATATGAAACCAGAACAGGCTACTCCCCAATGACGTGGAAAGAAAGATACCATATTTTATATTAAAGGCAACACTTAATTAATTGTGGATATTAAATGTTATTGAGAATTATTATCAATAAGGATATTGGCAAAAACAAGGTTAATTAAATTTATAATTAACCTTGTTTTTAGTGATAATATAAAACTTATTTACTTATGATTAATAAGGAATTCATAAATTCTTTGTAAATCATCAAGATGTGAAACTTGGATGTTAATTTTCTTTTTTTCCAAACCTATTATTAATACACCGTCTTCGGATAAGTTCATTGTTTTTATTCTGTCATATAATATAAATGCATTGGCAAAATAAAAACCATTCTGTTTAAAGAATAGCTTAGGTGTTCTTATAAACGCCAAATAGATTGACATAAAAATAGTAATCAATAATAAGTAAGTGGTTAATAAATTACCATGGCGTACAATATTTGTATAAATAACGATACAAATTAGAACAATAAAAATAATAGCATCGGCCCGATGTTTTCGTTTTAGATTAATTTTTAATAATGTTTTACCCTTTAGCAAATGCTGAATGAATTCATCATAAATTGCATAAACAAGCATGATCAAAATGATTATAGCAAGAATGGCATCATTGAAGGTCATTTGTGAACCCTTGGATAAGTGAACATAATGCAGAGCTTAAAATTAAAAAAGGGAGGCTGCAACCTCCCAATTCAAATAATGGTGGAAAATTATGGTGCTAAGAAGTTTAACCAAGCACCAAGGATACCCAAACCAAAGAAGCCGATAATAATCCACAATGCGTTAACTTTACGACGTAACAGCCACATACAGGCGAAGGTTAGCAATAGTGGTACTAAACCTGGCATGAGTTGATCAAGGATCATTTGGACGGTGGTAATATCTTCAGCACCTGTTGTTGGGTTTTTGATCCGCGACACTTCAAGTGGAATATTGACATGTGTCCATTT
The DNA here is from genome assembly GCF_028481025.1 of Providencia sp. PROV150. Lineage (NCBI taxonomy): Bacteria > Pseudomonadati > Pseudomonadota > Gammaproteobacteria > Enterobacterales > Morganellaceae > Providencia > Providencia sp. PROV150. Next base: position 112,639 of record NZ_JAMPPJ010000004.1, read on the forward strand.
ATTGACCAAGGCCCCCATAACAAATAAACCGAGAATTGATGCTCCTTCAGTTAGTTTTTGTAGGAAACCGCCACCAATGTCTTGAACAATATCAATCCCTTTTTTGTAGCCATATGAAACACCATAATAAAGGGTTAACAAACGGACAAGATTAAACAAAACAAAAAACAGAAGAGGGCCAAGTAAGCTACCCGTCATTGCGATACCTGCACCGAGAGCCGCAAATACTGGGCGAACAGTTCCCCAGAAAATTGGGTCACCAACACCGGCTAATGGCCCCATTAGACCGACTTTGATACCATTTATTGCACCGTCATCAATGTCTGCACCATTGGCACGTTGCTCTTCCATTGCCATTGTGACACCTAGAACAGGCGCTGCAACATACGGGTGTGTATTAAAGAATTCAAGATGGCGCTTAATGGCTTGTTTTCTATCATCATTATTTTCAGGATAAAGACGACGAATAACGGGAACCATTGAATAGCAGAAGCCTAGGGCTTGCATACGTTCAAAGTTCCAAGAACCTTGCAATAGGTTAGACCGTAAGAATACGCCGCGAATATCGCTTTGTGTAAGCTTTTTAGCCGTTGGCTTAGTGATATCTACCATTATACGTTCCTCCTAGTCTAGCTCATTATCAAGGTTGTTATTGCTACTATTTCCTTGGGTAACAACAGTTTGCGATTTATTGTATTTTGGACTGAGTTGGATATATAAAATAGCCATAACAGTACCGATAACCCCAAGAGCAACCAGGTTGAAGTCAGTAAATGCCGCGGTAACAAAGCCTAAGTAGAAGAACGGCATTAAGTAGCCTGCACGCATCATATTGATAACCATCGCATAACCGACAACAACAATCATACCACCAGCAATATTCAGGCCGTCAGTAACAACTTGCGGGATAGAATCCAACATTTGTTGTACTTCTGATGTACCAACAGAAATGGCGACAATTAACGCAGGTATTGCGATACGCATGGCTTGCAGTAATAAAGCTGAGATATGGATAAAGCCAATTGCAGTTAGATTACCATTGAGGGCGGCTTTATCAGCAGCATGTTGGAATGCAACCGTTACAGTACGAACAATAATGGTTAATACTTGTCCCGCTGCTGCGAGTGGGATGGCGATGGCAATACCTGCACCAATGCTTTGACCACCAGCAATAACGAGAATCGTTGAAATGATAGAAGCTAAAGCGGCATCAGGTGCAACGGCAGCACCGATATTCATCCACCCAAGTGCGATCATTTCTAATGTACCGCCGATGATGATACCCGTTTTCATATCTCCCAAAACAATACCTATAAGCGTACAGGCAATGAGAGGACGGTGAAATTGGAATTCATCAAGGATTGATCCCATCCCCGCGATACACGCGACGATGAAGACCATTACTATTTGAACAACGGTAAGTTCCATTGTTTAATCTCCTGTAACCAAAAGTTTTAAAATCTGTTTTGAGTAATGGATTAAAATTAATATAAAAAATGGCTATAAAAATTATTTTTTGAGCTTATTAATCAAGTCCATCATATAAACTTTGCTATCTGATGAGACTTTCCTAACTTCAAGTTCAATCTTTTTGTCGTTCAAATAATTAAATGCATCAATGTCTTCTTGGTTGATAGAAACGGCATTTGTGACCATTGTTTTGCCATCATGGTATGCCATTCCACCAATATTAACGGACTTGACGTCAACACCTTCTTCGACGATACGTTTAACATCAGTTGGATTAGTGAAAAGCAACATAACGCGCTCACCAGCGTATTTCGGGTTATTGTAAACGCGAATACATTTAGCAACATCGACAACATGTGCAGTGACACCTGGTGGTGCGACTTGTTTTAACAATGTAGAGCGAACTTGGTCTTTTGCTACGTCATCACTGACCACAATAATGCGCTTAACTTGGGTTTCTTTCGTCCAGCGTGTTGCGACTTGCCCGTGAATTAATCTGTCATCAATACGAGCAAGTGCGATTACCATATGTTCACCGGGGCCGGCTTTCACTAGTGCAGGGGCAGGAGTACTCGAGACTACAGGAGCAGGTTCAGCTTCAGCTTCAACTTCTTTGAATTTAAATGAACGAACACCACCACGACCCGTTTCTAGGGCGACAGTGATAAGTTCATTCATTGATGGGTTATCGTCACGGCACATGAATGTTTCAACTAACATTGGAACATTTACACCCGTGATAATGTCATAATTATCATGTTCATTAACAATGCGACTAGCTGCGTTAAATGGACTGCCTCCCCATGTATCAACAAGGAATAAGACACCCTTTGATGTATCTAAATCAGTTAGCTTTTGGGTGTACTTATCAAATAGGGTATCTGCGTTTTCCCCAGGGATAAAATCAATAAACGACACATTATCTTGTTCGCCTATTAACATTTCGGTTGTTCGAAGAAGCTGCTCTGCAGCGACTCCGTGTGTACCAATCATAATAGCTATACTCACTATTTTTCCCTCATAGATAGATAAAACAAAACATTATCTGTCGATAAAATGGACACTTAAGTTAGACTCCTTTTTATCAGTTTCCCCTGTATGATAATTTTAGCTGAATAATTACAAACGTTTTATAATAGCCATAAACTCATTTATGGCACTGTTAGTATCAATTACATTATTAGCATATCATCTTGCATTATCCTAAAAACTTGTTTCGCGTCAGAAAAATAAGAATACACCTAAAAATTGATATCGAATTGCATTTTTCTGCTATTCATTTTAATTAAATAAAATTAATAATCTGATTATTTTGTTTTTGCTGGTTTCTTTTTGTGTTATCGGTAACAAAAAAAGTAAATAAAATAGTGCCATATTGATTTTTAGAGTGAAAAGTAATCAATTTTTAGTGGAAATTAGTTATCTCTTGTTCAGCTCAAAACAATCTTTAGCACAAAATAGTATGAATTTCGTTTTGATGTGATGTGTTGAGTATAAGAAAATTGAGTTAATTCAATGAAAAAATTATGGGTAATTGATTAGGTGAATTGGAGCGTTTAGGAAGAGAAAGGTGACTAAAAAATAAAGAAAACTTTTTAATGCAGATTAAAAAAGCACCCTCAAAATACTGTTCAAAGACATAACAGTATAGGAAAGGGTGCTTAAGGCTTAAATTAATTGAGAATAAAATTAGTCACATTGTACTTTGATGGCTAGCCCGCCTCGGGATGTCTCACGATATTTCGCATTCATGTCTTTCCCGGTTTCGTACATAGTTTCAATGACTTTATCAAGTGAAACCCGTGGCTCACTTGTTCTGCGTAGGGCCATACGTGTGGCATTCACCGCTTTAACAGATGCGATTGCATTACGCTCAATACAAGGAACTTGTACTTGACCAGCAACAGGGTCACAAGTTAGACCTAAATTGTGTTCCATGCCGATTTCAGCAGCGATACAAACTTGCTCAGGGCTACCGCCAAATAATTCGGCCAGACCAGCTGCAGCCATAGAGCATGCTACACCGACCTCCCCTTGGCAGCCAACTTCAGCTCCTGAAATGGAAGCATTCATTTTGTATAAAATACCAATGGCGCCTGAAGCTAAGAAATAACGCATATACAGCTCTGGCGTTACCGGTTCTATGCAATGATTATAATACGCTAAAACGGCAGGTACGATACCACACGCACCGTTAGTTGGTGCTGTTACAACACGGCCGCCTGCTGCATTTTCCTCATTCACTGCTAAGGCATACATATTGATCAGGTCAACCACATTCATCGGATCATTAGATAGCTTACTTGATGAAGTGACCATTCGGTTTAGTGCCGGTGCACGGCGAGGAACACGCAATGGGCCCGGCAATACACCTTCGGTGCTTAAACCACGCTCAATACAGGCTTGCATTGTCTGCCATACATCAGCGAAATAGGCTTCGATCTCTTCTTTAGAATGAAGATCTAACTCATTTTTCATCATTAAGCTAGAAATCGAAAGGCCTGATTTTTTACAATTTAGTAGTAGCTCTTCAGCAGAGTTAAATGGATAAGAGACCGGTTTGCTATCAAGAGTAGATTCGCCAAAATGCTCTGCATCGACAATGAAACCACCACCAATGGAATAATAAGTTTTGGTGTAAATTTCTTCATTACCTGCAAAAGCATGAATTGTCATGCCATTTTCATGCAATGGCAGGTTGTCTTGACGAAAATTCATGCCACCCTCATTAGGGAAGTCAACGACCTGAAGACCATTCGCTAATGATAACTTTTCTGTTTCTTCTACATTTTTGATAAAAGTTGGGATGGATTCAATGTCGACAGTGGCAGGTAAGTTACCTGCTAGCCCCATAATAATGGCGATATCAGTATGGTGCCCTTTTCCAGTAAGCGATAATGACCCATAAACATCCACAGAAATACGAGTGACGTTAGGTAATAAATTTTTGCTTACTAAATCATCGACAAATTCTTTCCCAGCTTTCATTGGACCAACGGTATGAGAGCTTGAAGGGCCTATGCCCACTTTAAACATGTCGAAAACGCTTATCACGCAGGACTCCTTAAAAAAAAGATGAAAATGTAGTGCATTATTTTAAAAGGCGCTACTTTACTGTTATTTAGTAGTGTTAACCAGTAAGTTTAAAGTATTTTTTGAAATAAGGTAGTTGCTGAAGGGTAATTGATTGTAAATAGCACAAAATGTCTGTGATGTGGCTAAAAAAGCGACAAGTGGTAGAGGTATATTTTGTCATATATGACGTGATATTTTGTCATCTTAAATAGATTTTACTGCAATAGTAACATTGTATGGTGAAAAGTTGTGTTAAACGTTAATCCAATTGCAAAGCAAGTTGGTGAATAATTGAAGCGGTTAACCCCCAAACTAAATGCCCCTTATACCAATAAAAAAAGATGCGGTTATGCCGCCCTGAACGGTTAATATCGACATATTTATGGCGTTGTAATGAAAGGGCATCAAATAAGGGAACTTCAAAGATAGCAGCGACTTCACTAGGGTTGGCTTGGTATTGAATGTTATTTGGTACCAAACCAACGATTGGCGTAACTTCATAGCCACCATAACTTTGCAAGGGGCTTAACTGACCCAGTACCGTGACTTTTTCAGGAGGGATGGCCACTTCTTCATATGCTTCACGCAGTGCGGTATTCACAAGCGTACCGTCCTCCGGGTCACTTGCCCCTCCTGGAAATGCGACCTGACCTGCATGGGAGCGTAAAAAAGGAGACCTTTGGGTGAGAAGTAATGTTGGGTTTGGTTTATTGATAATGGGTAAAAGAACAGCCGCCGATTTACCCGCCTTAGCTTCAAATTGGCGGGTAGCCGGCAAAGTAAACTGAAAACGATTGATAAAGTTATTCAGTTCAGTCATCGTTATTGAGCGCTCCTAATAAAGGTAAAATCAGGCTTAATTTATCAAAGGTTTCTTGGTACTCTTTGTCTGCTTGGCTATCTGCAACGATACCACCGCCAGCCCAACAATAAACCTGCTTTTTATATGTCAGTAAAGTACGAATAGTAATATTGCTGTCCATATTACCATTGAAACTAATATAGCCGATTGCTCCACAATAGCCATGTCGGCGATGGGGCTCTAATTCTTCAATTATCTCCATTGCACGCACTTTTGGTGCGCCGGTTATTGAACCCCCAGGAAAACACGCTCGTAATAAATCAGTTGCACGGTATTGGCTATCTAGCTTTGCCGTGACGGTACTAACCAGATGATGTACTGCCGGGAAAGCTTCAACAGCAAATAATTCAGGAACACTGACCGTGCCCGGTTTGGCAACACGACCAATATCATTGCGTAGCAAGTCAACAATCATCAAGTTTTCTGCGCGGTCTTTGACTGAATTAGCCAGTTTTTCAGCTTGTGCAAGATCATCTTGTTCATTATCTAGGCGCGGAAGCGTTCCTTTTATTGGGCGGGTTTGAATATCCCCATCTTGCAGAAAGATAAAACGTTCCGGTGAAATACTGATAACCGCATTTTCGGGGAGACGTATAAAAGAAGAGAAGGGAGCTCCATTGCGCTCAAGTAGCGCTAAAAACGCATTCCATTCATCTCCTTTATACTTAGCTTTAAATCTTTGTGCTAAATTAATTTGATAACAATCACCATTACGTAAATATTCATGGATGCGCGCAATATTATGATGATATGTCTCTTCAGACATATTAGATTGCCATGCCGAGGTTAATTGGAATTTGTTTTTACGGCCCTTTTTTTGACTATGTAGCCAAGCTAACCGAGCATCAACATCATCATAACTAATTAATGTAGTTGTTTTATTATGGTGATCAACGATAAGTGCCCACAAGTAGATGCCAACCGCCATGTCTGGAAATTGTAGTTCTGTGGTTGAAATTTCAGGTAATTTTTCAATGCGCCGGCCTAAATCATAACTCCAAAGGCCGAGGGCACCGCCGATGAAGGGACATTCGGTCTCTTCCTGGTATTTCGGTTGGTATTTATCAAGCAACCCTTGAAGAAGTTCAAAAGGATCTGATTCAGAAACGATAGGGGCCTGATTTTGCTCTGAGATAGTTGTTTCAAGCTGATAAGTCGTCAGTGTGGCAATAGGGTCAGCAACGATAATATCAAAGCGATTATGTGAGTGTTTTGCATTACCTGAATGCAGTAACATCGCCCATGGCTGGTGTGCCAGTGGGGTAAAATAATCAATGGCAGTGTTTGGACTATAAGGTAATTGGATTTTTTTGATAACCATTTTTTTTGATAACCATAATGATGAGTCTAAATTTCCGCAAGTGAATCAATACAGATTAACATATATTCTTATCTTAATAATCGAAGAGATGTTAAAATGTTAACTGTTGATTTTAGTCTTTTATTCATGAGGTTTAAACCATGTTTTCTGGTATGCCAGCACTTAATCACCAAGAACAGCAAGAAGCAGTTGAAAAAATTCATCAATTGATGGCGGAAGGTATGAGTAGTGGTGAGGCAATTGCATTAGTTGCTCAAGAAATTAGGGAAAAGCACCAAGGTAAAGAGCAAATCCATGTTCGTTTTGATGATGAAAATTAATAATCTGTAAACATACTATTAACATCCATGCATAAACCTGATAGATTAATATTAGTTAAGTCATTCTATTTATCAATGAAGACTAGATAATAACCAGAAGATAACTGGTATCTGATAGGCTGAAATATGCCGCTAAACTAATCAAAAATCTTTACCTAGTAATAGGTATCGGAGGATGGTATGGAAGCGAATCAAAAAATTGCTGTAGTTTTAGGTGCTTGTGCGCTGGTTTTTAGCTCTTTTGCGTTAAGCGCAAATAATGAAGAAGGTAAAGCAGCGCCTTTCGTCAGTTGTGGTACGTTAACTGAGCCACAAATTGCAGCACAAGTGAAAAGCGATTTTATGCATAATCGTTTACCTCGCTGGACAGATGAAAAAGCGGCTTTAGGCAAGAAAGCGGTTGCATGGGTCAATGATAGTGAAGTCACTAAAACCGAAACAGGCTACAGGGTACCGTTAGTTGTTCGTGGTGCAAAATCTGACTTACATTATTCAGTCGCGGTAGACTGCCAAAATAATACAGTGACATATAATACGGCGAAATAAATTTTTTAATCTTGAGAATCAAGGGGTAACCATTAAGGTTATCCCTTTTTTGTATCATTTCTTTTGTGCCTTCGTGAGATTAGCGATTTCGTGGTTCATAAGGCATACGTGCAAAGTTTTGCGACAGTTGTCGGTAGTAGACTAATCGCTCCCTGAAATACTCCCTTAAGTGCTCGGGTTGTTCTCGCTCAACAGCTTCAGCAATGATGGCAATGTTATAGCGTTCTTTAAATGCAACACCGGAAGCTAAAAGGTCGACATTGACCTTATCCATTTCATCTTTAGGCAATAAAGCAAGATTATGGCTCATATTTGATCTCTACTGTTAAATTCATACGCCATTATTGTAACTGGATAATGAGAAAAAATCTCAATACCTTAATTGGAATAATGAAAAACAATAGTTAAATTTCTCTATTTATATATTAGTAATTAAGGGAAAAAACAGGGAAAGATAATGAGATTGATTATTATTGTTTTTAACAAAAGTTATTAATTATCAGTAAATTGGATTTTTTTGTTTTAAGATTGTTTTAGGGTTTTAATTGTTTTAATACTGTGCATAATATACTCATGAATAATTAATCGATAAGGCATAAATATGTTAACTACAGATATGGTCAAAAAATTAAACGAACAATTAAACCTTGAATTTTATTCTGCAAATCTTTATTTGCAAATGAGCGCTTGGTGTAGTGACAAAGGCTATGAAGGTGCTGCAGCGTTCTTAAAAGCACACTCACAAGAAGAAATGGAACATATGCAGCGTTTATTTGATTACCTTAGTGACACTGGGGCATTACCCCTGTTAGGGCAAATTGCAGCGCCACCAGTTGATTTCAAATCAATTAGCGATGTATTTCATCAAACTTATGAACATGAGCAATTAATTACTCGTGAAATTAATAAATTGGCTCATTTAGCAATGACAACACAAGATTATTCTACATTTAATTTCTTACAATGGTATGTTGCAGAGCAACACGAAGAAGAGAAATTATTTAAATCAGTACTGGATAAACTGGATATGGTGGGTGAGTCTGGTAAGGCACTATTCTTGTTAGATAAAGATTTGAAAAACATGTCAGCGGCAACACATGTTTAATCTACACGCCAGTAAGTAAATAGAAATATCGTTTTATCTCCATGTAAAACATAAAGACCTCTCTAGGCTTATGGGCATGAATCCTGCAATTCAATGTTCATAAGTCTTTTTCTTTTCATTTTGTGTGAAAACTCACAGGATAGGCCGATAAAACCCATTTTTAAGCAGTAAAATGGTTTGTTTTCCGTATAATGATTGGTAATTATTCTAAATTCACCTGCAAATTAAGAGGTTACTATGCCAATTAACCCTATTAAATCTTCATGGCGCAAACTTAGCGCAGTCGCAGTTCTTTTTTTAGGTATGTCTTTCCAACAAGCATTTGCACATGCGCACTTAAAAGACCAACTTCCTGCTGAAGGTACGGCAGTAGAACAAGCCCCTGAGTCTATCTCATTAAGCTTTTCTGAAGGCATTGAAGTTAATTTCACTAAGGTCAGTATTATCGGTCCTGAAAATAAAATAGTGAAAACCGGTAAAGCAACGTTAGACCCAAGTAACGATACAAAAGTGACTGTCCCTGTGGAAGACAAGCTCGTTGCTGGGAAATATGACGTTAATTGGAGCGTCGTTTCTGTCGATGGACACAAAACAAAAGGAACGTATAGCTTTACAGTGAAATAATATGTCACTAGAAGCTTTTTATACCCTTATTCGCTTTATTCATTTTATCGCTGCAATATTGATGTGTGGAATGTCAATATTTGCAGTGGTACTTAGTCGTGAGCCATTTAATTATTTGCTCAGCCGCTATTTGAATAAAGGTATTTTCTTCTGCGCCATCGTTACTGTGTTAACAACTTTTGGTTGGATGCTTGCACAAGCAGGCCTGATGGGAGATGGTTGGCAAGATAGTATCGATTTGGATATATGGCAAGGGGTTTTAGGGACGTCATTCGGTCAAGTATGGCGTTGGGAACTTTTGTCATCTGTATTATTGTTATTGGTTTTATTTGTAAAACCAATCCAATTGCGATTGAAACTCATATTGGTTTTTTCAGTGATCCTACTTGGTTTGCATGCTTTTATTGGGCACGCGGCTATGCATGATGGCTTACTCGGAACCCTCCACCGCATCAATCAATTCATTCATCTTATTAGTTCAGCCTATTGGTTTGGCGGTTTGTGGCCATTTTTAATTTGCATTCAATTTTTACGCAATAAAAAAGAAATGGTCGAAGGGATGGATAAACACATTGTGAATACCATGATGCGTTTTTCGCGTTATGGTCACATCGCTGTTGCACTGGTTATTATTACTGGAGTCATTAGTGCAATAACGCTCTTACCTGGCTGGCCATTAAACTATTCAGGGTCAGAATACCAATCACTACTTTGGTTTAAGATCATTTTAGTGGGGGGAATGCTTCTATTGGCTATTATCAATCGCTATTACATCGTACCTATTATTAAACAAAAAGGGCGGGTCAACACCCTAATTATTAACAGTTGGGTTGAGTTACTGTTAGGGACTATGGCTATCCTTTCGGTGGCGATTTTTGCAAGCTACCAGCCAATCTAGCTAAACTTTTATATTTAATTGATAATAACGCGAAGATATCTTTAATGTTTGATAAGGCACTACCATGAAATTTAAACTCATTATTTGCACACTGTTATTGGCTGGTACCGTAAGTACTGCTTTTTCTGCACCGTTAACATCCGTGAGTAAGAAACAATTTGGAGATGATTGGCCATTTACTCGTGAGGAGGTCATGTTAGAGTGCCGTCATAATGGGGCTTTGGTCGTTATTAACCCTGCGACATTAATGCAATATCCATTAAATGATATTGCAACTGAATTGATGAATAAAAAAGAAATTAAAGCACAGCCTATTGATGTGCTGCTTAAGCCTATCGATAGCACCAAGACAGTTGTGGAAAGAATATTACCTATAAAAGAAGCCGCTGAAAAGTTGTGTGTTAGCAACTAAGCTGATAGCAAAGTAAAACCATTAGAGCATAAAGGAAGTGGTGAATTAATAAATTATCATTGTTATTCAATTAGTTGATTGATTGAAAGGTTTGAATGATTAGGTGAATAGGTTTAACCTATTAAACAAATAGTTCAATATTATAAAATCAAGAAATAAATTGTGTTAATAATATGTGAAAATATTGATAATAAACATGGTAAGAACGTGCATTGAAAGCTAGTATTAGAGTGTACTTTGTTACGTCTCAATGGCAATTTTAGCGCACGGCTCTGCCAGAGCCATTTCCCAAGGCCCGGTAATCGGAATCTACCAGGCCTCTTTTTTGCCTATTATTTTGTTAGCTCTCATTTCATATCAGCTTCTCAGTTCCTACCTACTTATATGCTTAGTCAATAGCCTAAGTGTACTAACAAAATTCTTAAGCAAGTTTCATCACCCAATGGTGATTTTCTTTATCATAACGATCACGATAGAGCAGGACTGGTTTTTCATCTAAAGTTGCAGGAATACTTGTATGCTCGTCCCAGCCATCAAGCTGCATGCAAAAATCGGTATCAGAATCACATGGAATACTCACTGTGTCGCTTTTATGGGAAGCCATAACTGCATCATTAATTTCATAGGAAGATATTTTCAATTTTACAATACACATAACTGCACCTCATTCATTGATTTTAACTATGTATAAACAGCCCAATGAAATTAAGCATAGTATAAATGGAATTAATTTCCAAAATAATTTTTATGACGTATGAAGGGTTAGGGTGCTATATGTGGTTAATATGCACCCTAATAGTGGTTATTTTTTAGGAATAGAAGTTCCCCAGTCCATGTAATCTTTAGGGGGTTCCAACTTCAGGATGAAATGCTGTTCAGGCTTGGCTTTTGGTGCTAAAGGTACTGACGGCGGGGTTGCGAAGGAAATGCCACCGCGTACAAATTGTTTGAAAGTCCCACTCTTGGCGACACCACCAGTTAAACCAAATGAGAAATTAAAACCGGAAGATTGCCAAAATTCTGTATTATTGCGAATGAGATATTGGTATTCCTTGCCAATGCGTGTGGCAACATATACGCGATCGGAAAGCTCTCCCAAATATAGACCTGTAACAACACCGACTTCTAGGCCTCTGAATAAAATAGGCGTGCCAACTTGAACGGAGCCGACATCACTCGCATCAAGGTAAATAGTTAAACCGTCTAGATAACGCGAGTCTGTAATATTTGCAGCTTGTAATTCAAATTGATAACGGCTTTTATTATTACGTCCTGGCTCAGCACTAATATAGGGTTGTAATATGCTATCTAAATTATTTAAACCCGCAGGGGATAATTCAGGTGTTACAACTGCGAAACGGCTTCCTAACCGGGTAAAAGCACTGACATATTCAGGGTATAGAATGGCTTTTGCTTGTACTTCACGTTTATCAGATGACAATTTTAATGATTCAATTTGGCCAATATTGATGCCCAAATAACGGATAGGCATGCCTTCTGAGAGTTTTGATGCATCAAATGTTGTTAATGTAATGATGCTTCCTATTGCTTTCGCGGAGGTTTCATTTGGATAAAGTGTGTGTTGGCGAGCAGTATTGGCAACACCTCCATCCAGGTTATCAAAGCTAATAGCACCGCTAATGGCTCGGCTCAGCGGTGCCGCTTGAACGGTTAAACCATTACCATTAAGTTGAACTTTTGCACCACCTTCAGCCCAAAATACACTGTTTTCAGTGAGTAAGTGAAGATATTCATTTGAGATATTTACATTGATCGCAAACCCAGCCTTGGTCGGTTTAATGGCAATTATTTTGCCGACTGCAAATTGGCGATAAAGAACAACAGAGCCTGCCTGAATGTCTGGTAATGTTGTGGTATTGAGAGTGATAGTTGTGGGTGGTAAAGCCCCTAAAATACCCGCTTTTGCATTATCATCACTACGATATAAAGGAAAAGTTTCTGGGAGTTTTTCTTGGCTTTGTCCTGCTATCAGATGAATACCACCATCTAACCACTCTTGGGGAGTAGCTCCTTGGAATTGTAATCCATTAAGACCTAATTGGATATCCACTCGGCTATTAGCAACAAACTTGCTGTCTTCTCGAACAAGATGTTGGAACTCATCATATATCAGGATATTAAAATTTACTTTCTCAGTTGCTAAGTGACGCTGTAACACCTCGCCAATTTGAATGCCTTTATAAACAATAGGTTGACCTTTATCGACGCCATAAGTGTCATGTGCCCAAAGTGTTAGCAACAGGGGGTCTTTACCATCTTGTTCTGCGGTTTGGGCTATTTTTTTACTGTCTTGTAGGACAAATTTTTGCCCTTCTTCTGCTTGTGGGCTGTCTTGTGGTGAATCAAAAGCAATGGCGCCATTTATAACAGCAGAAAGGCTTTCCATTTTTACGCTAGCGCCAGATTTAAGGTCAAAGCTGCCTTGTAGCCCTGACACATTCCAAAACTGGCTCTCTTTACGGACCAAGTGAACATAAGGTTTTTTGACAACGGCAGAAATGGAAACCCCTTGGTTATCAGGCAAAATGGTGTAGTCTGAAATATAACCAACAGGGACTTTCCGGTAATAAATAGGCGAGTTTTCATTCAGTGAGCCTAAATCTGGAGCAGTCAGGTGAATAAGTAATTCACCTTTATCAATGTCTAGCTGCGGTGGTGTGTCTTGTGCAACAAAAGAGAACTGTTCTGTTCCTGTGCTTGGTAACATACCAATGTAATTTCCACCAACTAAAGCATCAAGACCAGAAACACCCGCTAACGATGCTTTGGGGGTCACTAACCAAAATTTAGTCCCTGAATTTAAGGCTGGCCGCATATCTTTATTCACACTAGCAGTGACAATGATGGTTTTCATATTTTTACTGATAGCAACAGATTGTACTAAACCTACTTCAACACCTTGATACCGGATAGGCGTTCTATTGGCGACGACTCCAGGTGCGGATGTAAACTCAATAGTGATATCCGTTCCTCGTTCAGCCCAATGTTGAAACAAAAGCCAGCCTGCAATGAAAATAGCGACTAAAGGCAATAGCCAGAAAGGCGAAATTTGCCTGCGTTTGCGTAATATGGCTTCTGATATTTCTTCAGAGGGTTCATTTTGTAGGTTTTGATTTTCCATAAGAATCCCAAATTAAACGGCTATCTAACCACTCAACAGCCAAAATTGTTAAAATAACGGCTGAACCAAAATACAGTGCGGCTGGCCCCATAGTAAAAGACATGAGTTGATCACGGTTAACGAGTGTCATCATCAAGGCGATGACAAATAAATCTAGCATTGACCAACGACCAATCCACGAAACAAACCTAAGTAATTTCATACGTAAAATAGGGTCAGTATTGCTTTTTAAATGGATAGAAAACAGTAGCAATATCATAATAATAATCTTAATAAATGGAACCAGTATACTGGCGATGAATACAATAACTGCGATTGGCCAGTTACCTGAATCAATTAAAGAGACAACCCCAGAATAAATGGTGTCTTCTAAGCGCTGTCCATTGAGATAAAAAATAGAGATTGGCATTAAATTAGCAGGAAACAATAACACCATGGCAGCAATTAGTGCGGCCCAAGTTTTTTGTAAGCTATAAGGTTCCCGATAATGAAGAGGGCGATGACATCGTTTGCATTTCCCATTCCAATTTGCGGGCCCAGTGTAATGGCAAGCCGTGCAAGTTAGCGAGTTATCTTGTACTTTTTTATTATTGATGGGATAAAATTTTTGCCATAACTCATCTAGGTTTATGTGGATGAGAATTAATAAACTGAGAATAGACATAGTAATAAAAGCCACTAAGCCATGCCCAATAAATACACTTGCGTAATCTTGCATTTTAATGGCGGCAATACCCAATGCTATTAGGTAAACATCTAACATAACCCATTCTTTGATGTGGCTTAACACTAAAAGAATAGGCCGGAGATTCAAATTGATATGCTGACCAATAGATAACAATAAAATTAAAATTGGTAATAATAAGGGGGCTGCAATAGCACAAAAAGCCACTATACTGGCAGTAAATGGATCCCCTTGTTGATTAATTAAGCGTATACCTTCAATGACATTTGCATTAATTTGGCTTCCTAGTAAATGAATAGAAATAAGGGGTTGCCAAAAAGCAATTGGAGCAAGCATCAGTAATGTGATAGCCAGTATTGATAAACGGTTGAGTGACCAAGAACGTCCATCATTAAGTTGACTAAAACAGCGAGGGCAAACAACGACTTGTCGTACGTTGGCTCGTGGGGTTAGTAGCTTCTGATTGCAATGATTACAACGTTGAAAAAGCAAATCAGTGTGGTTAATGTAGTTCATATTGACTCATTTTAGGTGGTTACCTAGATGTAATCTAGTGTAAAAAAATTTACCTCAAAGTGACAAATTGGTAACCTTAGGGCTACGCTTACAAACATTCGATTAATTGCTTGATTATTACAAGAAATAATTATGGATAAAAAGAAGTATTATCTTGAACTTTCGGACAATCTCTCTGCATTACTTGCAGGTGAGTATGATTTAATTGCAACTTTAGCAAATACCAGTGCATTATTATATGAATATTTAGAAGGGGTTAACTGGGCTGGTTTTTATCTCAGTAATGGGCAAGAATTAGTTCTGGGTCCTTTCCAAGGTAAAGTTGCGTGTGTTCGAATTCCTTTTGGTAAAGGCGTTTGTGGTACAGCTTTTAGTAATAACCAAGTTCAGCGTATAGAAGATGTTCATGCCTTCCCAGGTCATATTGCCTGTGATGCAGCAAGTAACGCTGAAATTGTGTTCCCTTTGGTAGTTAGTGGGCAAATTATCGGGGTTTTAGATATTGATAGCCCAAATATTAGCCAATTCGACCAAGAAGACGAAAAAGGGCTACAACACCTTGTAAACCAGTTGTGCCAACATCTGGCAATGTGTTCTATGCCTAAATATCACTAAATAATGGTCAGTTAAATTAATAGTAACGTGGCAATTGTCAGCAACACGATTATAATGTCGGCTTGTTCATGCCCGTGAGGTTGGCAAAATCGTTGTTATCAGGAAATTTCATGGAAAATCAACCTAAGTTGAATAGTAGTAAAGAAGTTATCGCATTTCTAGCAGAGCGTTTTCCTCGCTGTTTTATCGCTGAAGGCGAAGCACGTCCGTTAAAAGTCGGAATTTTTCAAGATATCGTAGGATGCTTAAAAGAAGAAGATGGTATTAGCAAAACGCAATTGCGTTCTGCGTTACGCATGTATACTTCTAGCTGGCGTTATCTCTACGGTGTTAAAGAGGGCGCTAAACGCGTTGACTTAAATGGTGAAGATTGTGGTGAATTAGATGCAGAACATATTGCTCATGCGCGCCAACAATTAGCCGAGGCTAAAGCTCGCGTTCAAGCACAACGTGCTGAACAAAAAGCACAAAAACGTCCAGCAGCGAAAAAAGCGAGTGAGAAAACCCCTCGTAATCAAGATGCAGCTAAAGAAAAAACGCCTCGTCGCCGTCCGTCAGATAATAAAGAACGCTCGCAAAATACATCTGCTAAAGCCCCTCGTCGTAATACACCTGCGCCAGAGCAAAATCTGAAATCAGTCACTGATATCAATACCCTTCAAATTGGTCAAACTTTGAAAGTGAAAGTCGGTACCAGTGTGATGGACGCCTCTGTGCTGGAAATTGCGAAAGATGGTGTTAGGGTTCAATTGCCAACAGGGCTGGCAATGATTGTACGCGCGGAACATTTAAAGTTCTGATACGGAGGTCAATCAGGTCATGAACAAACTTCTTAAAATTGCATTGGTGGTAAGTCTAGCGACTTTTGGCAGTGCAATAGCTAATACTCAAGCAGTGGCTCCGGT
Organism: Providencia sp. PROV150; assembly: GCF_028481025.1. NCBI lineage: Bacteria > Pseudomonadati > Pseudomonadota > Gammaproteobacteria > Enterobacterales > Morganellaceae > Providencia > Providencia sp. PROV150. Next base: position 129,135 of record NZ_JAMPPJ010000004.1, read on the forward strand.
CACTGCGGCTCAGTTACCTGTCTTAAAACAGAGTGCACAGCACGGTACTGTGAGTGAAAGGGTCACCTCTCGGTTTACTCGCTCACATTATCGCCAATTCGATTTAGACAATGCGTTTTCTGGGAAGATATTTGATCGTTATCTCAATATGTTAGATTTCGGTCATAATGTTTTACTTCAATCCGATATTGACCAATACGCCAAAGATAAAGGCAAAGTGGGTCAGTGGCTTGAGGATGGCAAATTAGATACGTTCTATGACCTGTATAACCTGTCTCAGGAAAGACGTTTCGAGCGCTTTAAATATGCATTGGCTCGTTTAGAGCAACCCATCGATTTAAATGCGACTGATTCTATTGAAGTTGACCGTTCAAAATCACCATGGCCTAAAGATAAGCAAGAGCTTGATCGTCTATGGGACCAAAAAGTGCGTTATGATTGGTTGAATTTAAAACTATCAGGTAAAGATGATAAAGAAATCAAAGAGAAACTGACAAAACGCTATAATTTTGCGTTGCGGCGTTTAACGCAAGCGCAAAGTGAAGACGTTTTTCAATTGATAGTTAACTCTTTCGCTCGTGAAATCGATCCACACACAAGTTATCTGTCGCCTCGTAATACTGAACAATTTAATTCAGAAATGAGCTTATCATTAGAAGGAATTGGTGCGGTATTACAGCAAGATGACGAAAATACGGTTATTAACTCATTAGTTGCTGGGGGGCCAGCTGCTAAAAGTAAAGAGCTAAAAGTCGGCGATAAAATTATCGGTGTTGGCCAAACGGGTAAACCTATTGTTGATGTGGTTGGCTGGCGCCTTGATGATGTGGTTGCTTTAATTAAAGGCCCGAAAGGAAGTAAAGTTCGGTTAGAAGTCGTTTCTGATACTAAAGGGGCGAAACCTCATATTGTCACCATAGTTCGGGAGCAGATCCGACTGGAAGACCGAGCGGTCAAACTGACGATTAAACAGCAAGGTAAAGATAAAGTTGCTGTTTTAGATATTCCTGGTTTTTATGTTGGTTTAACCAATGATGTTAAAACTCAATTGCAAAACTTGGCTAAAGATAATGTTTCCGCATTGGTTATTGATTTACGCGGTAATGGTGGTGGAGCATTAACCGAAGCGGTTTCTTTATCAGGTTTGTTTATTCCGAAAGGGCCAATTGTTCAAGTTCGTGATAACAACGGTCAAGTTCGCCAAGATATTGATGATGACGATGTTATTTATTATAAGGGGCCTCTTGTTGTTTTAGTCGACCGCTTTAGTGCATCCGCATCTGAGATTTTTGCTGCAGCAATGCAAGATTATGGCAGAGCGATGATTGTTGGGGAACCGACCTTTGGTAAAGGAACTGTTCAGCAGCACCGTAGTTTGAGCCGTGTTTACGATCAAATGCTAAAACCAGAATGGCCTTCATTAGGTTCTGTCCAATATACCATTCAGAAGTTTTACCGAGTTAATGGTGGTAGCACACAACGTGAAGGTGTAACCCCTGATGTGATAATGCCTACAGGCCAAGACCCAGCTGAAACTGGAGAAAGCTTTGAGGACAATGCATTACCATGGGATAGTATTCCACCGGCAAAATATACACCTGTTGGTAATGTGTCTTCTGATTTATCACCAATAAAAACTCAGCATTTGGCACGTATTAGCAAAGACCCTGAATTCAACTATATTGATGAAGATATTGCTCGCTATAAAGTAAACAAAGAGAGTAAGAATCTTATTTCGCTCAACTATGCAGAGCGCCAAAAAGAAGATTCAGAACTTGAAGCGACAAAATTGAAACGTATAAATGAACGTAATACTCGGGAAGGTAAACCACTATTGAAATCAATTGATGATTTGCCTAAAGATTACGAAGGGCCAGACCCATACCTCGATGAAACGGTGAAAATGGCGATCGACTTAGCTAATCAACATACTAAGCTATTATCAAATAATAAATAATATTCTCTTAGTGTTTAACAGAATTAAGCCAGCGAAAGCTGGCTTAATTTTTTGAGTTTCTTTAACGCTATCTTAATCCGCTTAGAAAATAGAAAATCAAATGTTAATTTATTATTAATTTTGGTGTTTTTAGTCAGCGACTATTAAATTGGTGAAGTTTTATTCTTTATTTATTTTATTTCCCCAAATGACTGACTGAAATTGATGATTAATTATAGGTTTCTTTACCTTTACTTAATTTATCCTAAACTTTTGGTATAGCTTTCCTTAACAACGAGACAATACCATGCGTAAATTATTTGTAGGATTAATGGCAGTTAGTGTAATGATGATTGCATCTATAAATACAGCGAATGCAAGAAATTACCCATGTTCTGGAAGTAAAGGGGGAATAGATCGCTGTGAAGATGGTAAATTTATTTGTAATGATGGTTCAACAAGTCGCTCAGAGCAAGTGTGTACCATAGAATTAAAAAATGATATTAACAGCAAAGCGAAAGCGGCTGGTGCTTCCATTGGTGCAGGTGTTGCTAAACAATCAAGTAAACCATCGGTTTCTGACTCAATAAAGAGCACGAGTGATAAAGCCAGTAAAACAGCCTCTGATAAAGCAAGCAAAGCCAGTGATAAAGCATCAGATACAGCTAAGACAGTAAAAGAAAAAGCCGCTAAAACGACAGATAAAGAATCAGCAAAAGCGGTGAAAGAAAAAGCTAGCAAAGCGACAGATAAAGAATCAGTAAAAGCGGTGAAAGAAAAAGCTAGCAAAACGGCAGATAAAGAGCCAGCAAAAGCAGTGAAAGAGAAAGCTAGCAAAGCGGCAGATAAAGAATCAGCAAAAACGGTAAAAGAAAAAGCGTCTAAAGCCAAAGATAAAGAAACAGCTAAGACAGCAAAAGAGAAATCAACAAAATCGACTAAAGAGAAAACTAATTAGCGCGAGAACTAAACAACAGACAGCGATAGAACAGAATAGTGCCACTTAATGTGGCATTATTTTTTAATAGAGTGGAAGTAAAAGTAAATATTCATTCATTTGGCAAACAATGTGAGTGATAATATAGATAAATACACTAAATTGTTTTTGGTGATTGGCTAACTAGCTTTATCGTTTCAATTACAAATAGCTTTGAATTTAAATGGTTACAAAATGAGCCTTTAAAAACAAATGGTTAAATTCTTATTAAAGAAGTTATCATTTATTTAGAGCATAATGATGAGTTTTGAACGCAGCTATGTAAAGTTATGTTATTTTTTAGGGTTTTCGCGTTAATGCACTTGAAAAAGTGTGAAAAAACCTTATTTATAAAGTAAATTCTACGTATATTTGTTTTTACCAAGGAATACATAAAAAATGATGAGAATTGCTTTATTCTTACTCACAAACTTAGCGGTTATGTTTGTGTTTGGGATAATCCTAAGCTTAACTGGGATCAGAGGTAGTAGTGTCCAAGGCCTCATGATCATGGCTGGCCTATTTGGTTTTGGTGGTGCTTTCATATCACTACTGATGTCCAAATGGATGGCTCTAAAATCAGTGGGTGGTGAGGTTATTGAAACTCCACGTAACCAAACAGAACAGTGGTTAGTATCAACTGTTGAGCGTCAAGCAAAACAAGTTGGAATTCAGATGCCACAAGTGGCTATTTATCATGCTCCAGATATTAACGCGTTTGCAACAGGGGCTCGCCGTGATGCTTCGCTTGTTGCAGTAAGTACTGGGCTATTAGAAAATATGAGTCGTGATGAGGCGGAAGCTGTTATCGCTCATGAAATTAGCCACATCGCGAATGGTGACATGGTGACGATGACCTTATTACAAGGTGTGGTGAACACGTTCGTCATCTTTATTTCACGTATTATCGCACAGGTTGCGGCAGGCTTTATGTCCAACAGTGATAACGAAAGTGAAAGTAGTAATGGTAACCCAATGGTTTATTTTGCGGTTTCTATGGTACTTGAAATCGTCTTCGGTATTTTGGCAAGCATCATTACTATGTGGTTCTCTCGTTATCGTGAGTTCCATGCGGACGCGGGTTCTGCAAAATTAGTCGGCCGTGAAAAGATGATAGCTGCATTGCAACGGTTGAAAACGAGCTATGAGCCACAAGAAGAAGGCCGTTTGATGGCGTTTTGCATCAATGGTCGTGGTAAAGCATTCAGTGAATTATTTTTATCACACCCACCATTAGACAAACGTATCGAAGCATTGCGCTCAGGTGAATATTTAAAATAGCCTAAATAATAGTCTAAAGTTAGCTTTAAGTTGACAACGATTTTAGTATCTGCCCAGTAATAATTTAATTACTGGGCATTTTTATCTATACAATATGGTAAATATGCTCCCTCAAAATACCCATTCATAGCTAACAAACTCAATTCTAATTCTGACTCTCAATTAATTGTATTAATAACTGTAATCGATAAATCACAAGTGAGCTTACTCACAATCTTCTATTTTAAATGAAGAATTACTGAAAATTTGTTCGCTTTTATTTTACTTTTAATCTTTATTAGATTGATAAAGAATTGTTATGAATTCGATTGTTTTGTTAATTAATATGAATTAATTGGGGGTAGGATGGATTTGATAACTACGTGGTTAAGTGAACTAAATGGAGTGGTTTGGGGAGTACCAATGCTGGTTGGGATCTTAGGCGTTGGTATTTATATGCAAATCCGGCTTGCATTTTTACCGATAAGAAAAATTGGGACAGGTTTTAAGTTATTGTTTCAAAAGAATGAATCACGCGGTGAGGGACAAATATCACCTTTTAATGCATTAATGACAGCGTTATCGGCAACGATTGGTACAGGGAATATTGCCGGAGTTGCAACCGCAGTGGTCATGGGAGGGCCGGGAGCGTTATTCTGGATGTGGATGACGGCATTGGTAGGAATGGCAACAAAATACTCTGAGGCGGTGTTAGCTGTCCGTTTTCGTGAAGTCGATAAATATGGCCAATATATTGGTGGCCCAATGTACTACATTAAAAATGGATTAGGCCCTAAATGGATTTGGCTGGGAACACTGTTTGCCTTCTTCGGTGCATGTGCCAGTTTTGGTATCGGCAATACGGTACAAGCGAACTCAGTGGCAGATGTGCTAGAAAGTAACTTTGGTGTGCATAAATGGTTGACCGCAGGGGCTTTAGTTTTATTAGTTGGTGCGGTATTGATTGGTGGGCTGCGACGTATTTCTGATGTTGCAGGAAAACTTGTCCCATTTATGACTGTTGCCTATTTTGGCGCGGGGGTCATTGTGCTTGGTATTTATTTTACTGAGATCCCTGCGGCACTTTCTCTGGTTGTTACCTCGGCTTTTAACCCTGTTGCTGCACAAGGTGGGTTTGCGGGGGCTGCTGTATGGGCTGCAATACGCTTTGGGGTTGCACGAGGCGTATTTTCCAATGAAGCAGGTTTGGGGAGTGCACCTATCGCTCATGCCGCTGCAAAAACACAAAACCCTATTCGCCAAGGACTCATTGCGATGTTAGGGACATTTATTGACACTATCATTGTGTGCTCTGTCACAGGGTTAACTATCATTATTACTGGTGGTTGGCTGACCAGTGAAACAGGCGCGACATTAACCGCATCATCATTCCAAACGGCAATTCCCGGTGGAAATTATATTGTTGCTATCGCATTAGCCGTGTTTGCATTTACCACTATTCTGGGTTGGAGCTTTTATGGCGAAAAATGTGTGCAATATTTATTTGGGTTGCGAGCAATAAAGCTGTACAGAGTTTTATGGCTGATTGCTTTACCTATCGGCGCAACACAATCACTTGATTTTGTTTGGTTGTTGGCGGATACACTAAATGCCATGATGGCGATCCCTAATTTGATTGCCTTGTTACTTTTAAGCCCTGTTGTTTATCGGTTAACACGTGACCATATAAAAGATGTGAACGCAGACAGCATTGATATGGCAAAACAGTTGTACGACAATAAATCATAATCTATTGATAATAAGCTTCATTTTAATAGTGAAGCTTATTATTTCATCAATATCTCTCCTCTCATTCATCAGGCCTATCGATGGGCAATATATAAATCATCTATTTTTATAGGTAAAATTACGGTATGGCGTTAAATGCGCTATGCTTAGAAGAGAAGTTGTATACCATGCGTATTTTATAAATTAAACAAGGGGATAGAATGGATATTCTGGAGAAAACGTTATTGTTTGGTAATGATTTTTTGACAACGACAAATCCCGCTAGGTTAGTTCCGTTTAAATTTGAGATCTACCGTTCTGAGCAAGGTTTTTACCATCGGATTTATAAGCAAGTTGGTATGTCTGGCGCTAACTTTGGGCAAACGTTTGAAGTGTGGGCTTTTGAAGAACAGAAAAGTTGGGATAAGCAAACTGACGATACAACAGTTGATGAATATATTCAGCATTGCCAAGATATTTATAAACGGAATAATACATAAGTTGTAGAAAAAAAAAGCCCCCTTCATAGGGTTCTGAAGGGGGAGCTAAATGAATAAAGAATGGTTTAATTCATGAACAAAGATAGATGATTTTCATGATTAAAACTTAGTTATTTGTGCAGTTTAAACCACTTTATAGCATGTATATCCTTAAAATAGCATTTATCGCTAAATAATCTATTGGCGATACGCTGTTTTTATCTGTTCTAACGTATTTTTATAGGTTTCTGCCTGTTTTTCGTCTTCCATTTGTGCAACTTCACGTTGCATCTTGACCAAAATCTTACCTGCATCAGCTTGGCCGATAGCTTTTAGCATATGCGTTAATAAGTTTTTTAGGCAAGTAACTTCATCTGCTAAGGTATTAACGTTAGGTTCAGTAGGAAAATGGTTTTTCATTAAAGCGGTCCTTTAAGCATAAAAAATAATAGTGAGATTGTAGCATAGAAAGTAATGCGATGTATTTTCAGATAACTGAATGTAATAAATATTCAGATAAATGACTTAAATTTGAACGAATAATGAAACAGAATAGTCGAGAGAATAAAAATAAGCAGACATGATATTGTTCTTGCCAATTAGGCAAAGAGGAGCCTTTATGAGTAATGAAAAAATGTGATACAATTCACATAAAAAGAGTTATTAGCAACCTAGCTTGCTTAGTGACAACTCAATCCTGTATGAAATACCAATATCCTTTCGCAGCAATTTTTACGCACAATTAAACCGTTGTGTATGTTATTTGTGGGAAAGTAAAGGCTAAGAGAAATATGACGCAAGTTTCTAGAAAAACAGCTTGGATCCGTGTAATAGCATTAGCGGTCGCTGCATTTGTTTTTAACACAACAGAGTTTGTGCCTGTAGCATTACTCAGTGATATTGCAAAAAGCTTTGATATGACGGTCGCACATACTGGATTGATGATAACAATCTACGCGTGGGTTGTGGCTTTGATGTCGTTACCTTTAATGCTATTAACCAGTAAAATAGAGCGTCGCAAATTATTAGCTTTTTTATTCGTTATTTTTGTTATTAGCCACATTATTTCAGGGTTTGCGTGGAGTTTTGATATTCTAATAGCAGGGCGTATTGGCGTTGCATTATCCCATGCGGTATTTTGGTCAATTACTGCATCTTTAGCTATTCGGGTTGCTCCTGCAGGTAAAAAAGCCCAAGCTCTTGGGTTATTAGCAACGGGGACCGCTTTAGCGACAGTATTAGGGCTTCCCCTTGGTCGAGTGGTTGGGCAGTTTTTAGGCTGGCGGGCGACGTTTTTAGGTATTGGTATCATTGCATTGTTTACTATGGTTGTGTTGATCCGTTTTTTACCTCGTTTACCAAGTGAACATTCTGGTTCGTTAAAAAGTGTTCCTATGCTATTCCAACGGCCTGCACTCGTAGGAATGTTCGCATTAACTGTTTTAGCTGTTACCGCACATTTTACAGCTTACAGCTATATTGAACCTTTTGTTCGAGAGGTTGCATTGCAAAGCCAAAATTTTGCTACTTTACTACTACTGATTTTTGGTGGTGCCGGTATTTTCGGAAGCGTAATATTTAGTCGTTACAGCAGCAAGTTTTCATTATCATTTTTACCTGCAGCAATCGCATTTATGACGATTTGTTTATTATTGCTGATGCCATTAGGTAGAGATGTTTGGTCTTTGGTTATGTTATCAGTGTTCTGGGGAATGGCGATGATGTGCATTGGCTTAGGGATGCAAGTTAAGGTGATTGATTTATCTCCAGATGCTACTGACTTGGCAATGTCAATTTTCTCTGGAATTTTTAATATTGGTATTGGCGCTGGTGCGCTGTTAGGTAACCAAGTTATTGTTCATTTGGGGATGACTCAAATTGGTTATATTGGTGGTGCGATCGGTCTGATAGCCTTTGCTTTATGTGTTTATCTATTCAAGCGCTATAGTGAATCTCTTACTGATAGAATAGACGTAGCTTCAAATCATTAACTCGTCTTAGCACCATGAAGAAGATATAAAAGCTCTGGGTTATTTTCAGGATAGACAGAGCTTTTTTGTTGTATATAGGAAAATAATAAGTTTCATTATTACTAATTCTAATAATAAGGAAAGGCGATGAAGGGTTTGGGTTTTTTGTTGATGTCTATTATTGCAGAAGTCATTGCGACGACAACATTGAAAGCATCTGATGGTTTTAGTCGTTTTTGGCCGTCTTTGATTGTTATTGTTGGCTATGCTGTTTCTTTTTGGGGGCTTTCGCAGGTAGTAAAAACAATGCCATTGGGTATTGCTTATGCAATTTGGTCAGGTTTAGGGATCGTGTTGGTTTCCGTCGCTGCAATTTATATTTACAACCAAAAACTCGATTTACCTGCAATTATTGGTATGCTATTAATTATTATTGGTGTTTTAGTCATCAATTTATTTTCAAAAAGCGGCGGGCACTAAACAGTTGGTGCAAAATGTTCAGGTAGCATGATAGGAGAAGCAGGGAATGAGGCATAGGGTTAATCATTTTTTTCAGCCAATAATAGCAATGTCACTTATTGGCGTTATATCTGTCATGTTATCTGCGTGTGGTAGTTCAAATGTGGATAAATCGGTGGAACATTCTGCGAGTCAGTATGCTCAACAAGTGGTCAATTTAGGCCCCGGTGCACAAGAAGCTTGTATGTCAGCGGGTGGGTTGCCCGCACTCACATTAGAATTAAATGGGTCACAAACTGCAGTATGCCAATTTGCGAATGGTAAACGTTGTGCTGTTGACATTATACAATCTGGCTCTTGTATATAACTCTTCTTTTTATGAAGTTAATTAATTTTCTTTTAATGGAAAGTTAATTAACTTCATGCATTTATTATAACTGAATGTTAAATTAATATTCATCATTTCTTTTTTTAATTATATTCTAATTACTCATTTATAAATCATCTAATTATGAACATCTATTTAAGTGTTTATTTTAATTATTGATATTTAACGGCGAAGTTACTAATATTAAATAATAAAGAAAAATTTAAATAATTATAAAAGCATATATAAAGATATTTCCATTTATTAAAGAGTAATGCCTAATGAAAAAGAAAATTGAAGAGTATGATGGCCCCGCTGCGGGTTGGGGGGCTGTAAAAGCAGTTGCAGAAGCTTTACGCGGCCAAATGAAAGTAGGGCACGATATCATTGCAATGTTTGAAATGAATAAGGTGGATGGCTTTGATTGCCCTGGCTGTGCGTGGCCTGACCCTGTACATACAGCATCATTTGATATTTGTGAAAATGGTGCAAAAGCAATTGCTTGGGAAGCAACATCTAAAAAAACAACCCCAGAATTTTTTTCTAAATATACTGTAACAGAATTACTCGAATGGGATGACTTTCATTTAGAAGATGAAGGGCGTTTAACTCACCCCATGAAATATAATTCACAAACAGACAAATATGAACCTATCGAATGGGAAGAGGCCTTTCAGCAAATAGGTACGCGTTTACAAAGTTATTCAGACCCAAATACCGTTGAATTTTATACCTCCGGTCGTACTTCAAATGAAGCCGCATTCTTATATCAATTACTGGCTCGTGAATATGGAACAAATAATTTTCCAGATTGTTCAAATATGTGCCATGAGCCAACGAGTGTTGGTCTTGCTAACTCTATTGGTGTCGGTAAGGCGACGGTATTATTAGACGACTTTGATAAAGCGGATTTAGTTATTTGTATAGGTCATAACCCGGGGACTAACCACCCGAGGATGTTGAGCTCATTGCGTGAAGTTTCTAAACGCGGCGCAAAGATCATTGCAATAAACCCTTTAAGAGAGCGTGGTCTTGAGCGTTTTACCTATCCACAAGACGTGTTAGAAATGCTGACGCTAGAATCTACACCTTTAGCGGGGCACTATTATAAAGTTCGTGTTGGTGGAGACACTGCGTTACTTAAAGGGGTTATGAAGTTATTGATTGAAAAGCACCAAGCCGCAGTAGATGCAGGAAAAGAGCCTATTCTCGATACTGATTTTATATCAACTCATACACAGGGTTATGAAGCTTTAAAAAATGACTTACTGACAACAAGCTGGAAGGATATTTTAAGGGTTTCTGGCTTGCCACGCGAGTCTATCGAAGAGATTGCAGACCTTTATATTGAAGCAAAAAGCACCATTATTTGTTATGGCATGGGGATCACTCAGCACGAACATGGTACGCAGAATGTTCAGCAATTAGTCAATTTGCTGCTACTTAAGGGCAATATTGGTCGGGAAGGTGCGGGTATCTGCCCATTGCGTGGCCACTCGAATGTGCAAGGTGATAGAACCGTTGGCATTACAGAAAAACCGTCAAAAAGCTTTTTAGACAAAATTGAACAACGATTTGGTTTTAAGCCACCAAGCGAATTCGGTCATGCTGCAGTCGCGAGCATGCAAGCCATTTCTGAAGGAAAAGCGAATGCTTTAATTTGCATGGGAGGAAATTTAGCGGTTGCAATGCCTGATAAAGACGCTTGTTTTGCTGGTATGAAAAAGCTTGATTTAGCGGTTCATACTGCAACTAAACTAAATCGCTCCCATTTATTAACAGCTAAGCAAACATTCTTATTACCCGTATTGGGTCGCAGTGAAATAGACAGACAAAGCAGTGGTGTGCAATGTGTTACTGTAGAAGACTCAATGTCGATGGTTCACGCATCAAAAGGTTTACTTAAACCATGTAGCCCTTACCTTAAATCTGAGTGTGCGATAATCGCAGGAATAGCTAAAGCGGCAATACCTCAGAGTAAAGTCGAATGGGATGATTTTATCGGTAACTATGACTTGATCCGTGACGCAATGGAGGCGGTATTACCTGGCTTTGATGATTACAATGCACGTATTAAAATACCGGGAGGATTTCACCTGACAAACGCTGCTTCTGAGCGTCGTTGGTTAACTCAATCAGGTAAAGCTAATTTTGTACCGACAGAAGGCGTTATTGAAGACCCGAATTCAGCAGTAAACAGTGAATTGATTTTGGCAACATTACGCAGCCATGACCAGTATAATACTACAATTTATGGGCTAAATGACCGATACCGTGGTGTATTTGGGCAACGAGATGTTGTTTTCATCAGTGGTGCAGAAGCCCAAAAACAGAAGTTACAGGCGGGAGATAAAGTGAATCTCATCGCATTAGACCGTGAACAAAAACCGACAAAACGCCGTTTAGATAACCTCACTGTGGTGATCTATGATATGGCAGACCGAAGTGTTGCCACTTATTTCCCTGAAGCCAATAATTTAATTTCATTAGATAATTTCGACCCGCAATGTGGTATTCCTGCATATAAAAATATCCCTGTGAAATTAGAGAGAGTCATTCAATAGATAGATGTTATTGTTTAGGAACCCCAAATGTTGAATTTAACATTTGGGGTTTTAAAGATTATTTTTTGGCTGGGAAGAATTGGCTGATGATAACAATGATTGCAACTAAGAGATAAGCCGCGAAGATACCAATTAACCATTGTGGCATATCAAGCCCTAAGAATGCCCATTGCCTAACGGCACAGTCACCTGTTGCTTCAAACACTGCAGGGACCCACTCTTGTAATGGTAACCAATCAGGGAAATTAACGAAAAAATCGCAAGAAGCAAATGGAGAAGGATAAAGTTGTAGCATGGTATGTTCCCATGCAAGGTCTAAGCCACGCCAAGCAGAGTAAACCCAAATAAGAATTGCTACCCAGCGTATTACCATATTCCGTGGTGCTATTGCCCCAATTAAGCCAGCAACCATAATGCCAAGTAATGCAACACGTTCATAGACACACATAACACAGGGTTGTAGCTTCATCACATGTTGAAAATATAAGGCCGCACACTCGAGCATAAAGGCAATAAAGGCCATGAGTAGCCAGGCGCCTCTCCCTTGCGAGCAGTAGTTAAAAAATCTGAACATACTTAGTATCCTAATTGAGTAATGCGCACATTTTGCCTCTATCAGCTCGATAAAAAAAGCAATTAAAGTGAAATAATGCAATTTCAGATAAGGCTTTACCTAACATTACAATTAGCCATATTGGTATATGGCTAATTGTTTTAAAGTATAGTTACTGGGCGAATGTAATCAAACCGATACTTTCCATCCAATGAGTGATTGGTACTAGCCAGAGCTCTACCCCTAATAACCCGACAATAGTCATTACGATGGTATATGGAAGAGCCATCCAAACCATACGACCGTAGGATAAACGGATTAGTGGAGATAACGCTGAGGTTAATAAGAATAAGAAAGCAGCTTGCCCATTAGGTGTTGCAACAGAAGGCAGGTTAGTACCTGTATTAATTGCTACGGCTAAGAATTGGTATTGTTCCATTGATACCAAACCTTCATTCGCTGCTTTTAAGGCTTCAGTAATGTAAACAGTCCCTACGAATACGTTATCTGATACGGCAGAGAGTAGGCCATTAAATAGATAGAATAATGATAATTGTGACGACTCAGAGGATTGCAGCACAAACTGAATAAATGGGGTGAATAGTTGTTGGTCAATGATTACGGCTACAATACTAAAGAAGACAGTTAATAATGCGGTAAAGGGTAACGCTTCCTCGAAGGCTTTCCCCAACGCATGTTCTTCTGTGATACCACAAAATGCGGTCGTTAGCACGATAACAGAAAGACCAATAAGGCCAACTTCCGCTAAATGGAAAGCAAGAGCAACGATTAACCACACGCCAATTAAGCCCTGAACGACTAACTGTGCAAGATCTCTTTTGGTACGTTTAGCCGTCAGTTTTTTATCGTGCTCAGTCAAAATTTGACGTACAGAGTCAGGAAGCTCAGCACCGTAACCAAATAGCTTGAACTTTTCAACAACAAAACAGACAACCAAGCCACAAATAAAAACAGGTATGGTCACAGGAGCCATACGAATATAAAAAGTAATGAAGTCCCAATTAACATGCTTTGCAATGATAAGGTTTTGTGGTTCACCAACCATGGTCATGACACCACCAAGCGCGGTACCAATACCGGCATGCATCATTAAGCTACGTAAAAATGCCCTAAATTGCTCAAGGGTTTGCTTTTGCTCCGCACTATTAATGAAACCATCATTTTGTAGGTCAGTGTTGCTGGGCTGGTTAGAGGCATATTGGTGATAGATAGAATAAAAGCCAATTGAGACGCTAATGACGACGGCAATAACGGTTAATGCGTCTAAAAATGCGGATAAAAATGCACTTGCCATACAAAAAGCAAGGGAAAGAATGCGTTTAGAGCGCACGTTTATCAACAGTTTGGTGAAAACAAATAACAGTAATTGCTTCATGAAGTAGATACCAGCTACCATAAAAATCAGTAACAGGATGACTTCAAGGTTATTGCTAATTTCATGTGAAATTTGGGCAGGGGTGGTCATACCAATAATAACGGCTTCTATGGCTAAAAGACCACCTGGCTGCAATGGGTAACATTTAAGAGCCATTGCTAATGTGAATATGAATTCAACAACTAATAGCCAGCCTGCGACGAAGGGGCTGATGAAGTAAAAGATAATAGGGTTAATTATTAAAAATACAATAATTGCTAATTTGTACCAATCAGGCGAATTTCCCAGGAAATTTTTCAAAAAAGCAGTTTTTAAACTAAAATCCATTATGATTCGTTATCCTCTTTTATGCGGATGTCGTGTATTGTGCTATACATACTACTCTTATCTTTTGCGGATTTTAAGCTTATTTGCTAATTGAGAGCTTATGAATTATATGGAAATTCTATGATTTGCCTCACTCTTTATTTTTAGTCTAACTATATCAGACGATGACAATCTGGTATGATTTGCCCAATATCCGTCTAAATGTTTGGAATAATAAAAATATGGTTATTAAAGCTCAAAGTCCGGCTGGTTTCGCGGAAGAGTATATTATTGAGAGCATATGGAACAACCGCTTTCCACCAGGTTCAATTTTACCCGCAGAGCGTGAGCTTTCGGAATTAATTGGTGTGACACGAACAACCTTACGTGAAGTGTTACAGCGCTTGGCTCGGGACGGTTGGCTAACCATTCAGCATGGTAAACCAACTAAAGTGAATAACTATTGGGAAACGTCTGGTCTAAATATTTTGGAGACATTGGCTAGGCTAGATCACGATAGGGTGCCCCAGCTAATCGATAATTTATTGGCAGTACGTACCAATATCGCTGCTATTTTTATCCGTACAGCCTTTCGAAATAACCCCGAGAAATCAATAGAAGTATTAGCTGAGCGGGAAAAGGTTGAAGATAATTCAGATGCATTTAGTGATTTGGATTATAACATTTTCCGTGGTCTTGCATTTGCATCCGGTAACCCGATCTATGGCTTGATTATTAACGGCTTAAAAGGGCTTTATACCCGTGTTGGTCGCTATTATTTTTCGAACCCAGAAGCTAGGCGTTTAGCGTTAAATTTCTATCAACAATTAAGCCATCTTTGCCGTGAACAAGCCTATGACCGTATTATGGATTGTGTGCGTAATTATGGGAAAGAAAGTGGAATAATTTGGCATAGTATGCAAAGCAATATGCCTTCAGATTTAGCTCAAAGTCGCTAATTAATTAGTAGTTAAACACTTAAGGCCAGCATGTTGCATTGAATCTGCATGCTGGTTTTTTTATCGTTAATGATTGACAGTTTTTAGTCACATAGCCACCGAATACGAAAATGAAGCGGAAAAACCAATTTTTATTGGTTTTTTGAAATTTAATACTGACAAAACCCCTCGAATTGGTTTAATAAAATAAACATATTTTATTGGGCGCATCACTTGAATCGATAGAAAACTCTGAATTAACAAAATAGATAAATTGCCATTATTTTATCCAATTGAATTATAAGAATTTAAATTCATGCTGAAATTTTAGTCTAGTATTTAATATCGACATGTAAAACAAATGTGATGAAATTTAAATTTTTTAACTTTATTGTTAAAAGTGTTAATCCACCACATTGGCAAATAATTTCTAGAATATTATCCTAAAATAAATGATGCATATTTTTATTTTGCGGGGAAGCTATGAAAATTCTAGTGTTAGGTGCGGGAGTGATCGGTGTAACAACAGCATGGTATTTAGCACAAGAAGGGCACGAAGTGCTGGTGGTGGATAGACAACATGATGTAGCAGAGGAAACAAGCGCAGCAAATGCAGGGCAAGTATCCCCTGGCTATGCAACCCCATGGGGGGCTCCTGGTATCCCCCTTAAAGCCGTGAAATGGATGTTTGAAAAACATGCGCCCTTGGCAATACGTCCAGATGGTACGTTATTTCAACTGCGTTGGATGTGGCAGATGCTAAAAAACTGCGATATCCAACATTATGCGATGAATAAAAGCCGTATGGTGCGCATTGCAGAATATAGCCGTGATTGTATTCGCCAATTAAGAGTGGATACAGGCATTGAATATGAAGCTCGCCAAGGTGGCACCTTACAGCTTTTTCGTACGGCAGAGCAGTTTGATAATGCAGCGAATGATATTGCGGTCTTACAGCAAGAAGGTGTTCCATACGAATTATTGACGTCTAATGAATTAGTTAAAGCGGAACCTGCGTTAGAGTTTGTCAAGCACAAGCTTACTGGGGGGTTGCGATTACCCAATGATGAAACAGGGGATTGCCAGCAATTCACCAAAAAACTGGCTAAAATGGCGAAAAATGCAGGAGTCCAATTCAAATTTGGTAGCCGGATTGAACAGATTTTAACCGAAGGTAACAAGGTTAGCGGCGTTAAAATTGATGGTGAAATTTTGCAAGCGGACCGATATGTAGTAGCGATGGGCTCTTATTCCACCTCAATGCTACAACGTCTGGTTCAAATTCCGGTTTATCCACTCAAAGGCTATTCATTGACAATGCCAATTATAGATGAACAGCGTGCCCCAATGTCTACTATCTTGGATGAAACATACAAAATTGCAGTAACGCGGTTTGACAAGCGCATTCGTGTCGGTGGAATGGCTGAAGTCGTTGGGTTTAATTTGAATATCCTGAAAAAACGCTGCGAAACATTAAAAATGGTGGTACAAGATTTATATCAAGGCGGTGGTGATATTGCACAAGCGCAATTTTGGACGGGGCTGCGCCCAATGACACCGGATGGTACCCCAATAGTTGGGCCGACTGCATACAGTAATTTATATTTAAATACAGGGCATGGGACGCTGGGCTGGACAATGGCTTGTGGTGCAGGAAAACTGCTAGCAGATTTAATTTCAGGGAACACACCAGAGATAGCGTCTGATGATTTATCGGTATTTAGGTACCTTGATGGCTTTAATACCAAACTGGTTACTCATGGTGATTTAACTCCAGCACGTTAAGCGTTTGATGTTTTGGCATCATTGTAATTTTAGAATTAATTAAATGTACTAAGGAATTAAAATGCCGCGCCCTATAAGTGCTGTTATTCATCTACAAAATTTACAACATAATTTGGCTATTGTACGGCAACATGTTGGAAACTCGAAAATTTGGTCAGTCATGAAAGCAGACGGTTATGGTCACGGTATCAAGCAGATTTGGCCTGCATTAAAAGAAACGGATGGTTTTGGGGTATTGGATTTTGATGAGGCCATTTTATTGCGAAAAGAAGGGTGGAAAGGGCCAATTCTGTTGTTAGAAGGTTTCTTCCAGCCACAAGACTTACAATTGATTGACCAGTATAATTTAACAACCAGCGTTCATAGTGAGTGGCAATTGTTTGCTATTGAAAATGCACAATTATCATCACCTATTTCAGTCTATATAAAACTAAATAGCGGCATGAATCGATTAGGTTTTTCACCGAGCGAATACGAAAGTGTGGTACAACGGTTATCTAAAATGCCGAATGTACGCAGTTTAACGTTAATGAGTCACTTTGCTAATTCAGATACCAAAACGGGCATTACTGAACCTTTTCAACAAATCCAGCAATTTGAACACTTATCTTTAGAAACCTGCATCGCAAATTCAGGGGCAACACTGTGGCATAAACACACACAATATGATTGGATTCGTACAGGTATTTTGCTGTATGGCGCTTCTCCAAGTGGAAAGTCTACTGATATATCTGGGTTGGGCTTGAAGGCGGCGATGACCTTACAGTCAGAAGTGATCGCTATCCATGAAATTCCAGCAGGTCAATCAATTGGTTATGGTAGCCGGTTTACATCGACTAAACCTATGCGTATTGCGACAGTAGCGTGTGGTTATGCAGATGGCTACCCTAGACATGCTGCCAATAGAACGCCTGTATGGTGCAAAGGAAAGCGTTGTGCGCTACTGGGGGCTGTTTCAATGGATATGCTGACAATTGATATCAGTGACTGTGGCGATGTTAAGCTTGGTGAGCGAGTGGAGTTATGGGGGCAAAACTTACCGGTTGATGAGGTTGCACAAGCTGCGGGGACAATTGGTTATGAGCTACTTTGTGCGCTAGCAAAAAGAGTTCCTGTTTCTTATGAAAATAAAGTAGAATAAATATTAATCAGTCACGCTAAAAACAGTTAAAATTTAGCTTTAAATGTGATTTCGATTAAGCATATTGGGATTATAGCTATATTGTTATAACATATAGCTGTGATCTATTTCTCATTATTTTTAGGTTGAATATATGTCAAAAGCAATTAAATTAACGACACTTGCGGTGGCTTTGAGTGTGTTATCTGGGGCCGCCTTTGCAGGAACTTGGTCAGTTGGTGGTTCAGTATTAGCTCAGTCAACACCTTATAAAGGGATTAAGAGCCGTGACTATGTCACGCCAGTGCCTATTGTTAATTATGATAGTGAGAATTTCTATTTTCATACATTAGCAGCTGGTTATTATTTATGGAATGATACACAAGACCAGTTATCATTGGATGCTTATTATTACCCACAATTTTTTAAACCTAAAGACAATGATGATAAAGCAATGCGTGAATTAGACCGTCGCCGTGATACGGTGATGACTGGTCTGACTTATCGTCATAAAGCTGATTGGGGGACACTAAGAACGAATATTTCTGGTGATATCTTAGGTATCAGTAATGGTATTCGTGGTGAGTTTGCCTACCTGTATGGCTTTGAAGGTGACAAATGGTCAATCACTCCGGGCCTTGGTATTAAATGGGATAGTAAGAACCAAAACCGTTATGAATATGGCGTGTCTTCAAAAGAATCACGTAATAGCGGTTTAAAACGTTATAACCCAGGTTCAAGTTGGACACCATACATTGAAGTGACAGGAAATTACCGCTTTGATGAAAATTGGACGGTATTCGCAATGGGCCGTGTTGACCGACTGCCAAGTGAAGTGAAAGATAGCCCAATGGTAAATAAAGATGTTTCCGCCATTATGTGGACAGGTGTCACTTACACATTCTAAGTTTGTGATAGAAAATTAAATTAATTAGCCCCTGATATTCTTACAATTATCAGGGGCTAATTTTATCTATCTAGTTATCTATCTAGAAAATTTATATTCTTAGAATGGATAATTAATCTTGCGGCTTATTATCGCGACTGACCATCACTAAAGAAAGACGAGCAGGGTGTTGTGCTTCACTTTTCATCGGGACGTTGATCCTTGCCGTTTCTACACAAACCATTTGTTTGTACCCATTATTTGGCATGTCATCCATGCTACATGATAATTCTGCCCAAGGGTTCCAACAGACAACATCACTATTATGGTAATGGTGAATTTCTATTGTACGTGCCCAGCCATCATCACGTAATAAGCTGTATTCTTCCGGTTCTGAATAAATACGATCGGTGTGCTTATTAAATTTGAGTGGCTCATTCACATAAGCTTCTTTATCTGCGACTTTATCGAAGTAGTGGCCGCCTAACCCATAGACGGTGGCTTTTTGGATATCACTGATATTGAAATAACTATGCAATGCGGCAGTCGTTTCGAAATCTCCATAACTTTCTAATTCAAGTTCACATGTTTCCCCAAGTTTCATACGTAAGATCAGGGTGAACTCATGGGGCCATAATTTACGGGTATAGTCGGTATCCGTTAACGTGAAGGTTAAAATAACACCATCTTCATGTTCATTATGTGCGGTGAATTGCCAAGGTAAAATTCGTGCAAAACCATGACTAGGACTGGCAACAGGACCGAACCAAGGCCAACAAATAGGAATGCCACCGCGAATAGCAACGCCTTCTTTAAAGGCACTTTCTGAACTTAGCCATAAGCAAGGTTTTTGCCCCGCGGGTTGCCAATCAATAAGTTGAGCGCCTTGTAAACTGACAGCACCACGTACTTTGGGATGTGAAATAACAATAAGTGGGAGCTCATCGAGTTGGCGTTGAGTAATGTAAGCAGAGACTTGTTTAATGACTGGTAGTGCAAAAAGTTTGTCGTGCATGGTATTAGGCCTGTGTTCATTCACTTAAATTATTTAGAAGTTCCTATGTGGCATACTTAAAGCCGCAGTGAATCGTATTCGTTCTAAAATAAGTCATGTTTATAGCGTATCCAATAGATGATCAACCATAAGCGATATTGCAGAAAATATGAAGTGTTAATTTGTTATTGGATACGATACAAAAGAGCCGCCAAATTGGCGGCTCAGTTAGACAGATTACATTACAGCTCTTATTTAGAGATGTGAGCGATCAGGTCTAAAACTTTGTTAGAGTAACCCGTTTCGTTGTCATACCAAGAAACTAATTTAACAAAGTTGTCGTTCAGTGCGATACCTGCTTTAGCATCAAATACTGAAGTCAGTTTTTCACCGTTGAAGTCAGTTGATACAACGTCATCTTCAGTGTAACCCAGAACGCCTTTCAGTTCGCCTGCAGCTGCTTCTTTGATAGCATCACAGATTTGAGCATAAGTTGCTGGTTTTTCTAAACGAACAGTTAAATCAACAACTGATACGTTAGGAGTAGGTACACGGAAAGACATACCAGTCAGTTTACCGTTCAGCTCAGGGATAACTTTACCTACGGCTTTAGCAGCACCGGTTGATGAAGGGATGATGTTTTGAGCAGCACCACGACCACCACGCCAGTCTTTATGTGAAGGACCATCAACAGTTTTTTGTGTTGCAGTTGTTGCGTGAACTGTTGTCATCAGACCTTCAACGATACCGAACTTGTCATTGATAACTTTAGCCAGTGGAGCTAAGCAGTTAGTTGTACAAGATGCGTTAGAAACGATTTCTTGACCTGCGTAAGCTTTGTGGTTAACGCCCATAACGAACATAGGAGTATCATCTTTAGAAGGGCCAGTCAGAACAACTTTCTTAGCGCCAGCTTGGATGTGTTTACGTGCAGTTTCATCAGTTAAGAAGATACCTGTTGCTTCAGCAACGACGTCAACACCGACTTCGTTCCATTTCAGGTTTGCAGGATCTTTTTCTGCTGTTACACGGATTTTTTTGCCGTTTACAACTAGGTGACCATCTTTAACTTCAACAGTACCGTTGAAACGACCATGAGTTGAGTCGTATTTCAGCATGTATGCCATGTATTCTGCATCGAGCAGGTCGTTGATAGCAACGATTTCGATGTCAGAACGCTCTTGTGCAGCACGGAAAACGATACGGCCAATACGACCAAAACCATTAATACCTACTTTGATAGTCATAGTATTTCCACCAGCTATTTATTCGTGAATTAAGTTGTAGTTAAAGTTACCAAAACCTTGCCAGCCGTCAAGCGGAATCGTGTCAATTATTGAAAAAAATCAATTCTGATACCACCAATTGCTTATTTGTCAGCCACTTCAGCGGCAAATACAGCCGCACGTATTATCGGGATTGTACGGCATAATGAAACCATCTATCAGTGATATATGTGATACGGTTCACAAATCAAAACGGAAAGTAAGATGCTTCTTAGTTTAGAATAGTTTTACAGAAAATGTTGTTAATTTTTTGTTGATTGAAATTGATGTATGATAACCATCAACCACTTTAGTTATTTAAATATTTAGGTATGACATGTCAAGTAAAGATAAACAACCTATTGATATTTCAGAATTAAATGAGATGCAGCGTTACGTTACACAGCAAGCGGGTACCGAGCCGCCATTTAGTGGCCAATTATTGCATAACCGTAAAGAAGGTGTGTACGAGTGCTTATGCTGTGGTTCACCTTTATTTATGTCTGAGACCAAATTTGATGCAGGTTGTGGGTGGCCAAGTTTTTACCAACCCGTCAATGAAGAGGCAATCAAATACATTGAGGATTTCTCTCATGGGATGCACCGCATTGAAGTTCGCTGTCAACACTGTAATGCGCATTTAGGGCATGTGTTTCCAGATGGTCCTCAGCCTACTGGTCAGCGTTACTGCATTAATTCAGCATCATTAAGCTTTATTGATGACGATAGCGGTGAAAAGACGCGTGGATAAATAGCTGAAGCGTGCTGAAACCATTTTTTTTAGAATGACAAAAACGATTCAGCTATTGGCTGAAATCAAGAATAATAAAATAATGAGTGAATTATGTATTTGAAGGAGCTTTACCGTGAGCGTTGAAGTCAGTCCTGAGCAACTTGAACAATTATTAGCAGTGATGACCCCTGAAATTTATGAACGCCTTGTGACCGCTGTTGAGCTCGGTAAATGGCCAGATGGTGTGATGTTAACGCCAGAACAAAAAGAACATAGCTTACAAATGGTATTATTGTGGCAGTCACGGCATAACCATGACCCTGAGCATATGACGGTAGGGACTAATGGTGAAATTACGATGAAGAGCAAGCAAGAGCTAAAAACGTTGTTTCAAGGTGAGATGTTAGCAACATTAAAACCGCAAAATAATGATGAATAACGGTTGCTCTAGAGAATAGCTTGTTGATTCAATATGATGCTGCATAGTGACAGTGTCACTAAAACAAGTTTTCTCAATTACTAGATTTTCAATTATTACATGAGAAAACTTGTCCATAAAACATGTCCTAATGCAGGTCGGTTAATGTAATTAACCTCGCACCTTGATTTTGCATTTCGACTAAAGCTTCTTGGCTGTCATTGGCCCCGAGATTGACGCCTCTACACCCATCGACTAAAACATCTACGGTATAACCTAATTTTAACGCATCTAACACAGTAAATTTGACACAGTAATCCGTCGCAATTCCCATAATAATTAAATGCGAAATATGGTGTTCTTGTAGCCACGTATGTAGGCGCGTTTGGCTAATTTTATCATTATCAAAAAAGGCACTATAGCTATCAACCTGGGGGTTTTCCCCTTTGGTAAAAATTGCACTAATAAGCGATTGATTTAAATTTTTGTGTAATTCAGCGCCATGTTCATCTTGTACGCAATGAATAGGCCACCAAACTTGTGTAATACCATTTAGCTCACCGACTTCGCCAATTTGAGTATTTGAATTGGCCGCGAAACTAAGGTGTGTCGCAGGGTGCCAATCTTGGCTTGCAATGATGTCTATCTGTTTTTGTTGGCAAATATCCATCGCTTTATTAGCAACATCAATAACATGTTCGCTTTCATTTACTGCTAATGTGCCACCCGTGCAAAAATCGTTTTGTAAATCGACTAACAGTAATGCTGCTTTCATTATATCCTCAGTATGTTATCTGTTATTCATCAGCATAGCTCAACTCGCCGCGTAAATTATTCTGCATTAACTCACGGATTAACGCAGGGGTATAATTTTGACTCAGTAAGTAGTGCAATTTACTTAAGGCGGCTTCAAAAGTCATGTCATATCCACTTATCACACCCGCTTCTGCAAGTGCGTGTCCTGTAGCGTAGCCTTCCATATTAACACGGCCAGAAATACATTGTGTCAGGTTCACCACAATAATCCCTCGGTTCGTTGCTTCACGGAGTATGCGAAGTAATTCAGGCTGCTGAGGGGCATTACCGACACCGTAAGAGCGCAATATTAGCGCTTTAACGGGTTGTTGGAGAATGTTGCGTACAATTTCAATTGATAGCCCTGGATAAAGTGTCACAACGCCGATAGGTTGAGGTGTAATTCGGTGACTTTTAAATTCACCTATACCAATAGGCGCAGGGCACGTATTAAATGAGCGAATATGAATGCCAGCTTCCATTAATGGCGAACAGTTAGGTGAACTGAAAGCATCAAAGCCATCTGCATGGGCCTTAACAGTGCGGTTACCGCGATATAATTTATTATTGAAAAATAATCCCACTTCATTAATGGGGTAGTTTGCTGCTAAATATAATGCATTTAGTAGATTAGTTTGCCCATCAGAACGTAATGCTTCTAAAGGGATTTGTGACCCTGTCACTATTACGGGTTTTTTCAAGTTTTCAAACATGAAAGATAACGCTGAGGCGGTGAAAGCCATCGTGTCAGTGCCATGTAATATGACAAACCCATCATAAAGTGGATAGTTCTCACGTATATCATCAGCGATAAGTTGCCAGTCTTCAGGAGTGATATCAGATGAATCAATTAAAGGCTGATGTTCACGGATCGTAAACTCAGGCATTTCAGGGCGGTGAAACTCGGGCATCTGAGCTAACTGAGCTTGCAAATGGCCGGAAACAGGAATATATCCCTGTGGTGAATGGCGCATGCCAATTGTTCCACCAGTGTAAACAACATAAATTGATTTCTTCTGCATCTTATTACCTAATTTATCCAACTTATCGAAGGAGAGTGATTATCAGGATTTTGACGTATTTGTTAGCGTATTACTATCGTTAACTTGCGAATAGTTAGATTGATATGAGGTTATTGATGGGTTTGTGAGAGAAATCCCCTTCATTGAATCTGAAGGGGATTTAGCGATTAGTTAATTTCCGCGCAATTTAAACAAAAAGCATAGCGGTTTTGTGGGTCATTCATTTTTAAGAAAAATTGCGCTTGTTGGCGGATATCCGTCGCGACTGCTGGTGGTAAAAATACGTGTAGCACATCCGGCATGGCGGCTTGAACGTTTGTCGTTAATTCAAGTAACAATTGATCCATAAAGGTCAACTCAGGCTTCATCCAATCTAACTTAACGTCAGTGAGTTTAGCGAGCTCAGCAGCTTTATCTACGGCATTATCAAAATCACCTAGTTGGTCTACAAGACCATTTTTAAGCGCGTCTTGCCCAATCCATACACGGCCTTGAGCGATTTGGTCTATCTCTGCTGGTGTTTTATGGCGAGATTTAGCCACTAAGCCAATAAATGTCTCATAGCCATTCTCAATGGTAATTTGCATCATGTCAGCAAATTGTGGGCTGATCCCTTTAGTCAAAGAAATATCGGCTAATGGCGACGTTGATACGCCATCAGTATATACCCCTATAGAATCTAAAGATTTTTCAAAGGTATTAATTACGCCAAATATACCAATCGAACCAGTCAGCGTGTTTGGACTGGCAATGATATAGTCCGCTGGAGTTGAGACCCAATACCCCCCAGATGCAGCCATTCCCCCCATAGATACAACAACAGGTTTACCTGCAGCATGAGCAGAAGCCAGTTCACTGCGGATCAAATCAGAAGCGCTTACGCTACCACCTGGGCTGTTAACGCGCAAAACTATCGCTTTAATATTATCATCAAGGCGAGCGTCACGAATTTGTGCTGCGATGGTATCGCCTCCTGCAATCCCAGCCGTTTGTGGGCCATCCATGATAGCACCTTGAACGACAATCACGGCGATATTGCCACTTTGATTAGCATTGGTATCTGCTATTTTAGTGGAATAATCATAGATACTAATATTATTGAATTGTTTATCTTCTTTATTCCAGCCAAAGTGTTTACTGAGTAAATCTTCAACTTGTTCGTTAGTATAAAGTTTATCAACCAATTTTTGTTTTAACGCGTATTGTGCGCTATCGCCTTTGACTGAGCGTAATTTCTCTAAAATAGCATCAGCCCCAGGAAAAATTTGTGTGCTGGTCGTATTGCGGTTTTTGGCGATTTCTGTGAGGTAATTGTTCCAAAGGGCATCCAGCCACTGTTTATTGGCTAAACGTGCTTCAGGGGACATCTCATCACGCATTAATGGCTCAACCGCTGATTTATAGGTACCAACACGGAAAATATGGCTACTAACTTTAAGTTTTTCTAACAGTGACTTGTAGTAGAGTCCATTCGTTGCAAAGCCATATACCCCAACCGCACCTTGCGGTGTGAGGTAAATTTCATCAGCGTAACTGGCGAGGTAGTATTGCGACTGATTATAACTGTTACCAATGGCGTAAACCTGTTTCCCTGAACTTTTAAATTCATTGATTGCTTTACCGATATAAGCTAGAGAGGGCTGATCGGCTCCAGCTAAATCATCTAGGCGTAATACCATCCCTGTAATGCGATCATCATTTGCAGCGGTACGGATGGTATCAACGATGTCGAATAGTGAATTTTCTTGCATTCGGCTGTTTGAGGTACCAAGTAATTCACGGCTCATACGACCAAATGGGTCTGGAGTAGAGACTTGGTCTACGATAACCCCCTGTAAATCCACATACAAAGCACCAAAATAATTTTTTTCGGGTTGAGTCTCTGTCTGATAAAGAGCAATCGACCCAATAACAACAAAAAATAATACTAAGAAAATGGCGTTGAAAACGAATTCCCTAATAAAGTTCAGTGCTCGCCAGCTAATTCTAAAAATGGTAGCGATGATGTCCCATAGTTGACGCATGTTTTCTCCTATCCTGCATATTCTGCACCACAAGGGTGTTGGCTTCATTTTTTTGCCGTTGACTTATGGCACAAACTATTTTTGGATATTACATAAATAGTTCTTTCTACAGTTGGGTTACTTCAGCCTGTAGCACGAATTAACAACAATATACTCAAAAGCAAATCTGTTACCCGATCACCACATCGAACACTTGATATCTTAGTTGTATCAATACAATTAGTTGCAATAGCGGGCTATTTTTATGCATAACAAAATTATGATACGCAAGGTACAATGCTTCAATGATATTTTTCACATGTGACAAATGATACAATTCAATGAATTTATAACGTAATTTTACCTAACGAATAACTGTTATTGTTGTATTAGTGTAAGCGATTTTCCTTTAAGCTTAAACAATAGATAGCGTGGGTATAATTATCTAATTGAATGATTATCATATCAGTTTACTCTTAAACGGAGACAAATATGGATGCTTTGACCCTTTTGTTGAACCGCCGTTCAGCTTCAAGACTTACAACACCAGCACCGCAAGGCGAAGAACTCGACAATATACTTGCTGCGGGGATGAGAGCACCTGATCACGGTGCTTTGAAGCCGTGGCATTTTGTTGTTATGCAAAATGAGGGGATTAAACGCTTCAGTGAGCTATTGGAAAAAGCGGCAATTGAAGGGCAATTAGGCGCAGAGGTACAAGAAAAAGCCCGTAATGCCCCTTTTCGTGCCCCATTAATTATTACTGTGATCGCTAAATTAAAAGATCATCCGAAAATACCACAATGGGAACAATTAGTTGCTGCGAGCTGTACGGTACAAGCAATGCAGATGGCAGCAGTAGCTCAAGGTTTTGGCGGTATATGGCGCTCAGGTTCATGGACAGAAGATGCTGTGGTTCGTGCTGGATTAGGTTGTGGAGATAATGACCGCATTGTTGGGTTCCTTTATTTAGGAACTCCAGAGCTTAAAGCGCCAGTAAAAGTACAAGCTCCTGATATGACAGGCTATGTATCTCACTTCTAAAGAGAATAATAATGACTGAAAAAATTAGATTAACTCAATATAGTCATGGTGCTGGTTGCGGTTGTAAAATTGCACCGAAAGTATTAGAGCAAATTCTGCACACAGAGCAAGCAAAATTTCATGATCCACATTTGTTAGTTGGTAATGAAACTAAAGATGATGCGGCTGTTTATGATTTAGGTAATGGAATAGGCATCATCAGCACAACAGACTTTTTCATGCCGATCGTTGACTCCCCATTTGAATTTGGTCGTATTGCAGCAACCAACGCGATTAGCGATATTTTTGCAATGGGTGGTAAGCCAATTATGGCCATTGCTATTTTAGGCTGGCCAATTGCGAAGTTACCACCGGAAGTGGCTCGTGAGGTGATTGAAGGTGGACGAGCAGCTTGTGCTGATGCTGGTATCTCGTTAGCTGGTGGCCATTCTATTGATGCACCTGAGCCTATTTTTGGTTTGGCGGTTACGGGTGTTGTGAATACGGAGTATGTGAAGAAAAATAGTGCCGCAACAGCGGGGTGCGAATTGTTTTTGACAAAACCGCTTGGAATTGGTGTTTTGACAACAGCAGAGAAAAAAGGGGTACTTGCGCCGGAACATCAACACTTAGCGGCAGAAACCATGTGTCAAATGAATAAGCTAGGTGCGGTGGTTGCGCCTTTAGATGGTGTGACGGCAATGACTGACGTGACAGGTTTCGGTTTATTAGGTCATTTAAGTGAGATTTGCGAAGGGTCTAAAGTTCGTGCTGAAATCTCCTTTAGTAAAGTTCCTAAATTAGCCAATGTCGAAAAATATATTGAAGCAGGTTGTGTTCCTGGGGGAACCACTCGTAACTTTGACAGTTATGGGCACCTTATTGGCCCTATGAGTGATATGCAGCGTCAACTACTGTGTGATCCTCAAACTTCTGGCGGCTTACTTATTGCAGTAAAACCTTCCGAAGTCTCTAAAATTAAAGAGATTGCACAGCAGCAAGGTGTTTTGTTACAGTCTATCGGTAAATTATTACCCCATCAGGATAATGTTCCTTTAGTTGAAGTGATAGATTAATTTATGCGTTTGTTTATTGCGGAAAAACCGAGCCTTGCAAGGGCCATTGCAGATGTATTACCAAAGCCCCATAAACGAGGTGATGGTTTTATTCAATGTGGTGATGGCCAAACTGTAACATGGTGTATTGGCCATCTTTTAGAGCAGGCGGAACCCGATGCTTATGAACCTCGGTATGCACGATGGAATCTTCAGGATTTGCCAATTATCCCTGATAAGTGGCAATTGAAGCCCCGTCCCGCAGTAACTAAACAATTAAAAACTATTGAAACATTACTGAAGCAAGCCTCAATAGTTGTCCATGCAGGAGACCCCGATAGAGAAGGTCAATTGCTGGTGGACGAAGTGCTTGACTTTTTAAAGCTCGACCCTGAAAAACGTAGAGAAGTAAAACGTTGTTTAATCAATGACCTTAACCCACAAGCCGTTGAGCGGGCAATTGAGCGTTTGAGAGAAAATCGTGAGTTTATTCCTCTTTGTGTCTCTGCCTTAGCAAGAGCACGGGCAGATTGGTTGTATGGCATCAATATGACCCGTGCTTATACGTTATTAGGGCAACGAGGAGGCTATCAAGGCGTTCTTTCTGTAGGGCGGGTACAAACTCCGGTATTGGGGTTAGTTGTTAGGCGCGACGAAGAAATAGAAAACTTTGTACCTAAAGACTATTTTGAGGTTAAAGCTCATATTGTTACGCCAAAGGATGAGCGCTTTGTAGCGATATGGCAGCCAAGCGACTCCTGTATTGACTATCAGGATGAAGAAGGGCGTTTATTCCATCGACCGCTTGCAGAGCATGTGGTATCGCGTATTGAGGGCAAACCTGCCATAGTGACGCAATATCAGGACAAGCGCGAATCAGAAATTGCACCGTTGCCTTTCTCTTTATCTTCTTTGCAGATTGAAGCTGCCAAAAAATATGCGTTGAGCGCTCAAGAAGTATTGGACATTTGCCAACGTTTATATGAAACACATAAGTTGATTACTTATCCACGTTCAGATAGCCGTTATTTACCGGATGAACATTTTGCAGGGAGACACAGTGTCTTGAATGCAATTGCGGTGCATCAACCAGACCTCACTGAATTTGAATTGCCTGAGCTGGATAAAAAGAACCGGTGCTGGGATGATAAAAAAGTCGATGCTCACCATGCCATTATCCCAACAGCAAAAACGGCAGCAGTAAAGTTAACTGAAAATGAAAGTAAAATTTACCAATTGATTGCGCGTCAATATATTATTCAGTTTATGCCCGATGCGGTTTACCGTAAGTGTACAATTGATCTAGAAATTGAAAAGGGTAAATTTATCGCAAAAGCTCGATTTCTTGCTGAAGCAGGTTGGCGAGTCGTATTGGGTAATAAAGAGCGCGATGCTGAAAACGATGGTATGCCACTGCCAGTTGTGAGTAAGAATGATGAGTTGTTATGTGAAAAAGGGGAAGTGGTTGAACGGCAAACGCAGCCTCCACGTCCTTTTACGGATGCAACGTTATTATCAGCAATGACTGGGATCGCTCGTTTTGTGCAAGATAAAGCATTAAAAAAAGTATTGCGAGAAACGGATGGGCTTGGTACAGAAGCGACTAGAGCCGGTATTATTGACTTACTATTCAAACGCCAATTTCTCTACAAAAAAGGGCGTTATATTCATTCCTCGCCTGCGGGAAGAGCTCTAATTCATGTTTTACCCGATATGGCAACATTACCAGATATGACAGCCCATTGGGAGTCAGTATTAACCCAAATTAGTGAAAAACAATCACGTTATGATGATTTTATGCATCCACTAAGCCAAACGCTAATGCAATTAATTCACCATGCACGTCAGTTTACAAATTTGAGGGCATTTCGAGAACTACCCGCTCCATCAGTAAAAACGGGGAAAAAACCAGTAAAAGCGGGTAAGAAAACAAAAAAGAAACAGGATTAGTTGAGTCTGGTAAACCAATAAAAGGCGCTTAAGGCGCCTTTTTGCATTATGACAAGTAAGAAAGTTTACTTTGAGAGGTCAAATTCAGACCATACAGGTGCGTGGTCTGATGGCTTTTCCATCCCGCGGATTTCGTAATCAATACCCGTTGCAATACAACGCTCAGCGAGTTTATTGGAGGCCAGTAATAAATCGATACGTAGGCCACGGTTATCATCGAAGCCTTTCGAACGGTAGTCAAACCATGAGTAGCAATCAGAAATATCAGGGTTTTTTGCACGATATGTATCGACTAAACCCCAGCCTAATAATTTAGCTAACCACTCACGCTCTTCGGGTAAAAAAGAGCATTTTCCGGTTTTTAACCAACGTTTACGGTTTGCATCACCGATACCAATATCAAGATCGGTTGGGCTGATATTCATGTCACCCATAATGAGCAACTGTGACTCTGCCGTTTGTGTTGATGTGATGTAATTTTGTAAATCTTGATAAAATTTTTCTTTTGCCGGAAATTTTGTTGGGTGGTCACGGCTTTCTCCTTGAGGAAAATAACCATTTACAACCGTCAATGGGCCGCGATCTGTTTGGATATCAGCCATGATAATGCGACGCTGTGCATCGTCATCGTCAGTTGGAAAACCTTTACGGACAGCAAGAGGCTCATTTTTAGTTAATAGAGCCACGCCATAATGCGCTTTTTGACCGTGATAAAAAACATGATAGCCGAGCTGACTAACTTCTTCATAAGGAAACATATCATCATGGACTTTGGTTTCTTGTAAGCCAATAACCTCAGGTTGATGTTTTTCGATGATTGCAGCGAGTTGGTGAGGGCGAGCTCGAAGGCCATTAATATTGAACGATATGAATTTCATGGTTTTTTATCACCTAGTTTTATGATTATTATGCTTATTCTACCAGATGGTAGCAATACTGTAACCCCGCGGAGTATGTTTCAACGGTTAGATTGTTTTAAAGACGATAATGGCTATGATAAAAATGCTCATGGCTTAACTTATTCTTGGTATAGTATCAAAATTCAGTGGTTAATATAAAAATAATAATAAATTTAATTAATCAAAAAATATTATGGCCAATTAAATTTATTATGGGTGCTAGAGTTTAGTTTTCTATTAAAGCTAAATTAATAATATCATTATTAACTAGTTTTAATTTCATTTAAAGTCAATTGGTTATTTATATTTTAATGTGATTTAATAGTGGGGGAATAAAAAATAATCAATCGAAACAATATAATATATTGCTTTGTAATGATGGAAATTATAAAAATACTTTTATGAAATATTGTTAATCATTCAATAAAAAATCAAGTTTGATTTTTTATTTTGTGAATTAATTTCTGGGTTAATCAATATAATTATTAATGAGAAAGTTAAGTATGTTGATTAATATTTTAATAAACTGAATGGGGTCATAGATATGTTCTTTTCAAGAAAATTAGAGGCGTTTATGGCGGTTGTTGAGAATGGCTCGTTAAGCAAGGCTGCAAGAGTGATGAACCGTACGACACCTCCCATCGCGAAGTCAATCAAAGACTTTGAGACAAGCCTAGGAAAACGGCTTTTTAAACGAGAAAAATTTGGAATGACATTAACTAAGGATGGCCAAGAACTTTATAACGATCTAAGAGATCTTTATTTGCAGGAGAAAGAAATAACAAAAAAACATTTTTCTGGTTATATAATCAATGAGGCTAATATTTATTATGATTGGGGTAAGGAAAATCATTTAATTAATTTATATCAATCAGCACATCAAAATAATGTGCAAGTAAATATATTAAGGTTTAATTATGATGAAGTAGATGAAATTGTCGATTATGATGGTAATACACTTATTCTTAGCTCTGAACAAGTTGTCAGTGAGCGATTTTCATTACAAAAAATAATAGAAAACTCACCATTAGGTATCTATTGTAGGAAAGAACTTTATGAAAAATTCCATTATGATCTTGTTACACTATTACAAAAAAGTACATGGCTATGTGATCCCGCATTTTATAAAAGTTCATTAATGAGCGATTTATTAGCAAAAATTGAAACGGTTGATAATAAAACGAGTGTGAGACAAATGGATAATATTGGTTGTTGCCAAAGTTTCATTCAAGATGGTGATTTTATAGGCATAATAGACCATTATCCAGAAGAAGAATTGATTGATAAATCATTGATCTATATACCATTAAATAAAATTTTGGGGAAAAGTGTGTGTTATATCTATAAATCAAAGTCACACTCAAGTGTGTTAAATCGTTTTATGGGAGTTGTAGATAAACTAGGAGGTGAAATCAATTAAATGGTGGTGGGAGAAGGATTCGAACCTTCGAAGTCTGTGACGGCAGATTTACAGTCTGCTCCCTTTGGCCGCTTGGGTATCCCACCAGATTTTGAGTTGCTGTAATCATTGACAGCGGGCGGCATCATATCAAATGACGCGCCGCTGTAAAGCATTAATTTTCAATAAAATGGTTGTTTGCTGTTTTTTTATTCTTAATGCGTGTTAAATCAACAAAGTGTTGTTAAATAAGCCGCTATATTATTGGCTTATAAAATAATGGTGCGATTACCATATACAAATACACGTTGAGCTAAGACCCAATAGAGAGCATGGCTTAGTACATTTTTTTCAACATCACGCCCTGCACGCATCATATCATCGGCTGTGAATGTATGGTCTACATTAATCACATTCTGTGTAATGATTGGTCCTTCATCAAGGTTATCATTAACAAAGTGCGCAGTAGCCCCAATAATTTTTACGCCACGCTCATAAGCTTGGTGATAAGGGCGGGCACCAATAAATGCAGGTAAAAACGAGTGGTGAATATTGATAATTTGGTTTGGATAATGCTGCACAAATGCAGGCGTTAATACACGCATATATTTAGCTAAGACAACATAATCAGGCTGATATTGGTCAATCTGCGCTGTCATTTTTTCGTCATGTTGTTCGCGTGTTAGGCCTTCATGGCTAATATGGTGGAATGGAATGCCAAATTGTTCGACTAAGTTTTTTAGCGTGTCGTGGTTTCCAATAACTGCTGCAATTTCAACATCTAAGCCATCATAAGCACTCTTCATGAGCAGGTCGCCCAAACAATGTGCTTCTTTTGTAACCATAACGACAATGCGACGACGACCCGCTGTGTTTAATTCACGTTGAGACCCAACTGGTAATGCATCATCGAGGTCAGCTAATAATGTTTCATCGTTGAAAATTCCCTCTAACTCAGTTCTCATAAAGAAACGGCCAGTGTGATGATCAACAAACTCATTATTTTGTACAATGTTGAGTTGGTGCTTATAGCAAATATTGGTGATTTTCGCGATTAATCCTTTCGCGTCAGGGCAAATTGTCCTGAGAATTTTTTTCTGTACAATTTTGTGTTGCATGAAACAGCCTAATCCTTAACTAACAAAGCGATATGAAAAAATGACGGATTGAGTATCAAATGTGTCTCATTAGACAGGCATTAAATAAAGGGTAATTAGTCTGGATGACCACACTTTTTATATTTTTGACCAGAGCCACAGGGGCATAAATCATTACGACCGACTTTGGGGGTAATGCCGTCTATATAATACCAACACGAATCCATCTTAATAAAACGCGAACGTTCATGAATAAGCTGCTTATGATCAGCTTTTTCATCAATAAAGCAAGCCGAAAATTCGACATAAGCTTCATTGGGATTTTTAGCATAAGAAGAACTAATAACACGAAGACCAAACCAGTGTGTTTTCGGAAAACTATTGACTATTTCTTGATGCCATTCTTGAGCATGGCAATCTGGGTGCCATGTTTTAATAAGATAATCGACGTCTTGGTGTACATAAGCACTATACCTTGAACGCATAAGTTGCTCTGGTGTCTGTGGAATAGCTTTCCCTTGTAAAAAAGGAGCGCAGCATTGCTCAAATTGTGCTTCGTTGCCACAGTAACACCTATCTTCTACTTGTGATTTCATAACACTCTCTATAAAAATAAGTATAAGATTGAAAAGTCACTATACTTAAATGATGGCGAATAAATGATTTTATCGTATGAATAATTGTATTGTTAATTAAACCAGGCTTTTGCAGTAGGTATCTTATGAAAAATAGAAAAATACTCATAATAGAAGACGAAATCACCTTCTGTACAATTTTAAAAAACTACCTAGAAACGCTGGGTATTGAGATCTATACCGCAGATAATGGTCAATTAGCAATAGAGATGTTAACAATAGACCGTATCAAACCTGATATCATTCTATGTGACTTAAATATGCCTGTCATGAATGGTGAAGCGTTTATGAAAGCGTTAGTTGCGCGTAATATTGATATTCCTGTCATTGTGATTACAGCAACAACAGATTTCACTCAGTTAGATAGAATGTTTCGCTTAGGTGCAAAGGATGCTTTGTTAAAGCCAATAAAAAATTTAGATGAAGTTAAAGTGACAATCCTTTCTGCGTTGTATCCTGAGCAAAATAGCCTAACAGAGCTGTTAGGAGAGGAAATCCCTCAGATTTCGACACTAATCCAAAACGATACTCAAGAACTGTTAGCGGTATTGAAACAGTTACAACCACCAGTACATCAAATTATAAATAATTACCGAATTAACTATCGCCAACTTAATGAGGCTAACCGTTTTGGATTATTATTAGACCTAGCGCCCATTTCAGACAGCCAAATAGGTTTTTACTGTATTGATACTGAGCGCTCTCCTCAAGAAGGCATTATGGCTGCTTTTTTGATTAGAGTCGTGTTCAATGATCTCTTGAAAAGTGCGGTAAGCCACCCAGAAAAAAAATTACCCAATATTGATAGAATTATTAACCAAATAAATTATTTACTGGAAGATTCGGGGTTTAGTGGCCAGTTTCCGCTATTATTGGGGTATTTTAATACACGGAATAAAGCGATTATTATGGCGAGTGCAGGTTTAGAAGCGGATATAACGACAGAAAATACGCATGTTAAGTTATCTAGAAGCCTTCCTTTAGGAGCGTTGAAATTTTACCAATCTAATCATTTAGAGGTAAAAGGAAATGCTTGGCAGTGTTTAATTCGCAATAATAGCCAGAAAATAAAACTAATGTTTAACCCCGAAACATAGTTATTACCTAAAATGTATACTCTTTTAATCTGAATAACTCTATTCGGACTCGTCGCTATTTATTCATGAACATTTCCTGATATACTTCTGCGCACTTAAAATGCCTCTTGTTACTTTAGTAAAATTCGAGAGGCTAAGATGATATCTGGAGTGATAAAAATGACACAGCGCAAGGTGCGTAAAGCGGTAATCCCAGTTGCGGGCTTAGGGACTCGTATGCTTCCTGCAACAAAGGCAATCCCAAAAGAAATGTTACCAATAGTTGATAAGCCACTTATTCAATATGTTGTTAATGAGTGTATCGCTGCTGGGATCAATGAAATTGTTTTAGTGACACATTCATCAAAAAATTCCATTGAAAACCACTTTGACACAAGCTTTGAGTTAGAGGCTATCTTGGAAGCGCGTGTTAAGCGCCAGTTATTGGATGAGGTTCAATCTATTTGCCCAAGCCACGTAACGATTATGCAAACACGACAAGGAATAGCAAAAGGATTAGGTCATGCAATTTTGTGTGCTAAACCTTTAGTCGGTGAAGAGCCTTTTGCGGTTATTTTACCCGATGTCATTTTAGACCGTTACAGTACAGATTTAACCAAATTTAACTTGCGTGAAATGCTAGAACAATATGAGTCAACAGGCGCAAGTCAAATTTTAGTTGAACCAGTCCCTGAAGAAGATGTATCTAACTATGGTATTGTGGATTGTAATGGAGAAATGTTAGAACCTGGAGATAGTAAAAGAATTATTCGTATGGTTGAAAAACCAAAACGTGAAGAAGCTCCATCTAATTTATCTATTGTTGGCCGTTATGTTTTATCTGAAAAGATTTGGGATGCATTAGCCAAAACAGCGCCAGGTGCTGGGGATGAAATACAATTAACCGATGCTATTGCATTAATGATGGAAAATAATGAGCCAGTAGAGGCCTACCACTTATGTGGTAAAAGTCATGACTGTGGAAATAAATTAGGTTATATGAAAGCGTTCGTTGAATATGGAATGCAGCATGATGCACTGGGAGATGAGTTTACCCAGTGGCTGAAGAAATTATCAGTATCATTGAATTCAGCAAAATAAAATTCCGCAATAAATTTTATTAAAGGCTAACTTAATTTGTTAGCCTTTTTTTATACGTAGATAAATAAATTATTAACAAAAATACCAAGTATAAAGAGGAACACTCTGACTTGAGCTGTTCAGTCTGTACACGTTATAAGTGGTGAGAGTACAAAAATTAGCATACAACTTCATTACATAAATAGAATCACTGAAAAATATTTAAGTTTATCTAATTAAGCTTACATATCTTTACTGCTATGCTTTTATTTATCATGATTATTTGGTAGATGGCGTAATACGTCGTAACAGCTTAAAACAGAACAGTTAATTGAAGTAGGGAGCGGCAGTTATGCGGTTTTAGTGCTAAAGACTGTAGCTATAATAGATAAGGGCTTTTTCTTAGTGCAGGTTAATATAAATAATATATAAAGGATTAAATAAAAACACCCTTATAAAAGGGTGTTTAAAATACATGTTGAGGCTATTAGATTAAGAAATCATCCAAAGATTTGCCTTGTTCTTCAATGGCAACCTTGATTACTGCTGGAGTACGGCCTTGGCCTGTCCAAGTTTTGGTTTCGCCATTTTCATCAACATATTTATATTTAGCTGGACGTGCAGCGCGTTTAGCACGAGTGCTAGTGCTTTTACCTGAATCCATTGTTTGCAGAAGGTCATTTAAATCTACGCCTTGCTCAAGGATCATTTCACGAACTTTTTCCAATTTACGGTTACGTTCTTCTAATTCCGCGCGAGCTTGGCTTTCTTCATCACGACGTTCTTCAACAACGACGGTTAATTTTTCCAGCATTTCTTCTAAAGATTCTAAAGTTACTTCGCGAGCTTGAGCACGAAGAGTACGGATGTTATTTAACGCTTTTAATGATTCGCTCATTTTCCTGGTCTCAAATTATTTGTTGGCATGTGTACAGTAATAATAGAATGCTATTTTAAATTCTGCAATAGCTAAATTACATCCTTAGTTTAAAAGTAATCTTTAACGAATGCAATTTTTTTACAAAAGAAAAATAAACTTTTCGTAGATATATATATAGCTATTATCAATAACGGAACTAAACGAAAAATAGGAATAAGCTAAAATCTTAGTGATTAAATAATTCAAAAAAGAAGAGGAGGGTCTCATTTTACTTTTACTCGGAATGAATTGAAGGGATAGACTCGCTTAAATTTTCTTTTTTTGATGATGTTTTTTAGCGGAATGTGCTTTAGTTGAAACTGTTTATAGTTAATATCAAATTGGTTTTTTTGCCCGCAAGCTAAGCAATATTTGCAATAAGGTATAAGCAATAAGGTATAAACTGAACTGGGAAAAGTTCAATTTTCAATAAGTAAACAGCATCTACACCATTATTGTTAATCCTAAAGCTAGTTTTATGGTAAAATTATTACGTATATTAATTTTGAGGGAACAGCCAAATGGCTCAGCTTTACTTTTATTATTCAGCTATGAATGCGGGAAAATCAACGTCATTATTGCAATCATCGTATAACTATAATGAAAGAGGGATGCGTACGGTTATTTTTACAGCAGAGATAGATAACCGTTTTGAACAAGGAAAAGTCTCATCGCGCATAGGCTTATCAGCGGAAGCGTTATTATACTCAACAACAACAAATATGGCTGAACTGATAAAAAAAGAAAATAGTGAACAAAAAGTCCATTGTGTTCTTATTGATGAATGCCAATTCCTAACAAAAAAACAAGTTGAAGAATTATGTGACATAGTTGATAACGAGGATATTCCAGTTTTATGCTATGGGTTGCGTACCGATTTTGCAGGGCAATTATTTGAGGGCAGCCAATACTTGCTTGCTTGGGCTGATAAATTAGTTGAGCTAAAAACAGTTTGTTATTGCGGACGTAAGGCGAGTAAGGTATTGCGTATAGGAAGTGATGGGGTGCCTGTATATGAAGGCCTACAAGTCGATATAGGCGGTAATGAAAAGTATATCTCTGTTTGTCGTAAACACTATTCAGAAGCAATAAAACAGGCTCAGTTGATGAATGAAGGCGTTATACCTAAAAAACCACTCCATTTTAGGTAAACAGAAATAATCTAGTGTAGAGAATAAAACAGGATTCAGTTATCGGATATTATGGCTATTAATGATATAACTCAGTGAGTTAAATCATTTTATATGATATTGATTTCTACATTTTTATAGCAATTGATTTTAAATAACGAAACAAAAGGCACTGCAATTATTGCAGTGCCTTTATTTTTAAATTATGTGCTAAACATTATTTCTTAGTGTTTTTCTTTTCTGCTTCTTTTTTTACGGTTGATTTTTTCTGAGGGGCTTTTTTTTCCTCTTTTTCAATCACAAGCGCGTCTTGGTGCTCAACAAACTCGCGACCATAATAAGAATCCAGTAATAGTTGTTTAATTTCAGAAATTAAAGGATAACGAGGGTTAGCTCCTGTACATTGGTCATCAAACGCATCTTCAGAAAGTTTATCTACGCGAGCTAAGAAGTCAGCTTCAGTAACACCAGTCTCACGAATAGATTTAGGAATACCTAAATCGGCTTTCATTTCCTCCAACCATGCGAGTAATTTTTCAATTTTCGCAGCAGTACGATCTCCGACGTTAGTGAGTCCCAAATGATCCGCAATTTCTGCATATTGGCGGCGCGCATGAGGGCGGTCGTACTGGCTAAATGCAGTTTGTTTTGTTGGGTTATCATTAGCATTGAAACGGATAACGTTACAAATTAATAGAGCATTAGCGAGACCATGAGGAATATGGAATTCTGAGCCAAGTTTGTGTGCCATTGAATGACATACACCTAGGAATGCGTTTGCAAATGCAATACCGGCAAGTGTCGCACCGTTGTGTACGCGTTCTCTGGCTACAGGGTTTTTAGCACCTTCATGGTAACTTGCTGGTAAATAATCTTTTAATAAGCTTAGTGCTTTAAGTGCTTGACCATCAGTAAACTCGTTAGCTAAAACAGAAACATAAGCTTCTAACGCATGGGTGACAGCATCTAAACCACCGAAAGCAGTTAAAGATTTAGGCATGTTCATGACTAAGTTGGCATCAACAATGGCCATATTTGGCGTTAATGCATAATCTGCTAATGGATATTTTTGGCCCGTTTTATCATCAGTCACTACAGCAAATGGGGTGACCTCAGAACCTGTACCTGAAGTTGTTGTGATAGCAACTAATTTAGCCTTAACGCCCATTTTAGGGAAGCGGTGGATACGTTTACGTATATCCATGAAACGTAATGCTAATTCCTCAAAATGAGTCTCTGGGTGTTCATACATGACCCACATGATTTTAGCCGCATCCATTGGTGAACCACCACCTAATGCAATGATCACATCAGGTTGGAATGCTTGCATTTGTGCTGCACCTTTACGGACAACAGTTAATGTTGGGTCTGCCTCAACTTCAAAGAAAACGTCTGTTTCAATGTGGTGTTTTTTGAGAACGTTAACCACTTCATCAACATAACCATTATTGAACAGATAGCCATCGGTTACGATAAAGGCGCGTTTTGCACCATCAGTTGCAATCTCTTCAAGGGCGATAGGTAGACAACCACGGCGGAAGTAGATTGAGTTCGGAAGTTTATGCCACAACATATTTTCAGCTCTCTTCGCCACAGTTTTGGTATTGATTAGGTGTTTTGGACCCACGTTTTCAGAGATGGAGTTACCACCCCAAGAACCACAACCTAGAGTAAGAGAAGGGGCTAATTTAAAGTTATAAAGGTCTCCGATACCACCTTGAGATGCTGGCGTATTGATTAAAATACGCGCTGTTTTCATTTTTTGGCCAAAATAGTTAACGCGTTCGTGTTGGTTATCTTGGTCAGTGTATAAACAAGAGGTATGGCCGATCCCGCCCATTTCGACAAGTTGTTCTGCTTTGGCAACCGCGTCTTCAAAGTTTTTACCACGGTACATCGCTAATAATGGTGAAAGTTTTTCATGTGCGAACGGTTCTGACTCATCGATGCTTTTTACTTCACCAATTAATATTTTAGTGGTCTTTGGCACGGTAATACCGGCCATTTCAGCAATTTTATAAGCAGGTTGGCCAACAATAGCGGCATTTAAGTTACCATTTTTTAAAATGATATCTTGAACCGCTTTAAGCTCTTTTCCTTGTAGCAGGTAACCACCATGACTTGAAAAACGCTCGCGAACTTGATTGTAGATTTCATCAACGACTACAACGGATTGTTCAGATGCACAAATAACTCCGTTATCGAATGTTTTTGACATCAAGATAGACGCGACAGCACGCTTAATATCTGCGGTTTCATCAATAACGACAGGGGTGTTACCAGCACCAACACCAATTGCAGGTTTTCCAGAACTATAAGCAGCTTTGACCATGCCTGGTCCACCGGTCGCTAAAATCAGGTTAATATCAGGGTGGTGCATTAAAGCGTTGGATAGCTCAACAGAAGGGGAATCAATCCAACCAATAATATCTTTCGGCGCACCAGCTGCAATCGCAGCATCAAGCACAATTTGTGCCGCGCGGTTGGTAGCAATTTTAGCGCGAGGATGAGGGGAGAATATAATAGCATTGCGCGTTTTTAAGCTAATAAGTGATTTAAAAATCGCGGTTGAAGTTGGGTTAGTTGTTGGCACAATACCACAGATAATACCAATCGGCTCAGCAATGGTGATTGTCCCAAATGTTGGGTCTTCAGATAGCGTGCCGCAGGTTTTTTCATCTTTATAAGCATTGTAGATATACTCTGAAGCGAAGTGGTTTTTAATCACTTTATCTTCAACAATACCCATTCCAGATTCTTCGACAGCAAGTTTTGCTAGAGGGATACGTGCATCAGCAGCAGCGAGAGCCGCGGCTCTAAAGATTTCATCAACTTTTTCTTGGGAAAAAGTAGCGAATTCACGTTGAGCTTTTTTGACACGAGCAACGAGTTCATTGAGTTCGGTAACGTTAGTTACGGACATATAGATTACTCCTGATAAATGTTAAACTTTTTAAGCCAATGAGCAATGCATCGATAGAACAAGGAAATGCTTAAAGATAAAAGTATAGATGTTATCTATAATAACGCTGCTCATGATCGCCTATTGGCTTAAAAACCTTATTCCGTACTGAGTTAATATCCTAATTAGCTCTGTCTATCAGTTAAGAGTAGATTAACAAAACGGTAATTAAATAAAGTGATCTAGGTCACGAAAATGTCAAGCTGACTCCTTTCAGCACGTGTATTTATGCACAAGTTGAATAAATGTTGTTCATCTATTACTTAATTTAATATTATCAAAACAACTTGTGCAGATAATTTATGTATATCTAACTAAATACTAAGCAAATTTAGCAAGTTAAAGAAAATATTGTTTTGCTCAAGGAAATTAATGACATCGGTGGTAAAATTATAAAAGATATCAATAAATCTCTAAAGAGAACTGCTTAAGGAAATGAATGGGTGAGTAGCGCATTACTTGATTTATCGGGATATATTAAATTTTTTATTGGTTTGTTTGCACTCGTAAACCCAGTTGGCATATTGCCTGTGTTTATTAGTATGACAAACTATCAAAGTAATGCGGGGAGAAATAAAACCAATACTATTGCAAATACATCAGTTGCTATCATTTTATGTACATCACTATTAATTGGTGACTCAATATTGCAATTGTTTGGTATCTCAATTGATTCTTTCCGTATTGCTGGTGGGATCTTGATCGTCACAATAGCGATGTCAATGATCAGCGGTAAAATTGGGGAAGACAAACAAAATAAACAAGAAAAAACAGAAACTGCGGTTAGAGATAGCATTGGTGTTGTGCCTTTGGCTTTACCCCTAATGGCAGGGCCTGGTGCAATAAGTTCTTGTATTGTTTGGTCATCTCGCTGGCATGGGTGGCAAAACTTTTTAGGCTTAGCGTTGACGAGTATCGCATTTGCCTTTTGTTGTTGGTTATTATTCCGCTCAGCGTCTTTATTGGTTCGTTACTTAGGTCAAACAGGGATCAACGTAGTAACGCGTATCATGGGTCTATTACTGATGTCATTGGGTATAGAGTTTATTGTGACCGGTGTTAAGGCCATATTCCCGGGCCTATTGTAATCTAATCTCTTTTCTTTTGATGGCTGCAAACTATATCTATTTGCAGCCATACCTACCGCTAATTACCTCATATTACACACATCAATTTTGCTATACAGATAGCACATTGCTCTTTCTTAAATGGCTTAATAAAACTTTAGCTATTAATAATCACACATAAAAAAAATGATACCTGTAATTATATGTGGCATTTTTTGCTAAAACAGGGATAAAAAGTAAGGAATTGTGAGCTACGTAAATTTATTCACTATTCTAATTGGTGTTTGTTAATGATATGTTTGGAAATCAGCTTAG
Organism: Providencia sp. PROV150; assembly: GCF_028481025.1. NCBI lineage: Bacteria > Pseudomonadati > Pseudomonadota > Gammaproteobacteria > Enterobacterales > Morganellaceae > Providencia > Providencia sp. PROV150. The sequence continues at coordinate 171,695 of NZ_JAMPPJ010000004.1, forward strand.
AGGTTATTTTGTAGTGGATAGTTAACTTAAGTTTAGTGTATTGAAATGTAAGAAAAATTAAATTTTCACTTCTATTTTTTTTAAATTTACTTAAAATTTTTAACTGGTCAATGTTAATTAATTGTTTTAATTGTTTGAGTTCATGAAGTGGATTGCCCATAAGGAAATAGCGGTACCAGGGCTTAAATATCAGCGTAAAGATGGCTGCAAATGAGGTTATAGCGCTATTGATGAATCATGAGGGATAGAATGTTCAAATCAACACTTGGTTTTGGTGTACTTTCTTTATTAGTTGTTACATTACAGGCTAGTGCCACGGAAAAAGTAAAACAGGTTATTACAATTAACAATGGCTCAGAAGTGACATCACTAGACCCCCACAAAGTGGAAGGGGTTCCAGAAGGCAATGTGATATTAAATTTATTAGAAGGTTTAGTGTATACCGATGTAGACGGTAAAGCAGTTCCTGGGGTTGCTAAAAGTTGGAGTAATGAAAATTTCACTACGTGGACTTTTACTTTGCGGGAAGATGCAAAGTGGAGTGATGGGACACCTGTAACCGCTGAAGATTTTGTGTATAGCTGGCAACGTTTATCTGACCCAAATACTGGCTCCCCATACTCCAGTTATTTACAAAATGCGTATATTTTAAATGCAGATGCGATTTTAGCGGGAAAAATGCCGGCAACAGCGCTGGGTGTGAAAGCACTTGACCCGCAACATTTACAAGTTACGTTGAGCCACCCAGTGCCTTATTTCGTTGATATGCTTTCTCATACGTCTATGAAGCCCGTGAATAAGTCAGCAATTCAACGACATGGTGATAAATGGACCCAACCCAAGAATTTTATTGGAAATGGGGCATACGTATTGGATAACTGGGTAGTAAATGAACGTATTGTTATCAAACGAAATCCATTTTATTGGGATAACCCAAATAGCCGTATTGAGCAAGCGACCTTTTTAGCGATTAGCTCCGAAGTGAGTGATATTAACCGTTACCGTAGTGGTGAAATTGATATTTCTAACTCTGCAATCCCACCTGTTTTATATAAAAAAATGCAGCAAGAGAGGCCGAATGAATTGTATGTTCGGCCTTATTTGTGCACGTTCTATTATGAGATAAATAATCAAAAAGCCCCGTTTAATGACCCAAGAGTGCGTGAAGCAATAAAGTTAGGATTAGATAGAGAAACAATAACCAATAAAATTATCGCTCAAGGGCAAAAAGTCGCTTATGGCTTTACGCCAAGTTTTATTAATAATGGTAATTTTACCTTACCGGAATGGGCAAATTTATCAGCAGAACAACGTTATCAACGTGCTAAAGATTTGCTTGCTGAGGCCGGATATACTAAAGAAAACCCATTGAAATTTGCTTTACTGTACAACACATCAGATCAAAATAAGCAGCAAGCTATTGTTGCGGCGTCCATGTGGCAGAAAAATATTGGTGCGCAAGTGACGCTGCAAAACCAAGAATGGAAAACATCATTACAAAGCCGCCATGAAGGAAATTATGATGTTGCCAGAGCAACGTGGTGTGCCGATTACAACGAGCCAACCGCATTTTTGAACATGATGCTGTCTCAAAATAGTAATAATACCACTTTTTATAATAATCCAGCGTTTGATGCCTTGCTTGAGCAAGCGCTAACAGCACCGGACTCTTCATCTCGCCATACAATTTACCAGCAAGCGGAAGCCTTGCTAGACAATGATTCGGCTATTGTTCCTGTTTATTATCGCGTCAGTGCTCGAATGATAAAACCGAGTGTTCGTGGATTTAAAGGTAATGACCCTCTTGATTATACGGATATTAAACGGTTATATATAAGTGAACCTAATTAATAATATCTAAATAATTATAAAAAGTGTTCATCTACTGGGTGAACATGTATCAACACACAATCATAATAATTATGTATGGGAGTAACCGATAAGATGAGTAAGTTAATCAATAAATCGATTATTGCGCTTAGTGTAACGGCTGGGCTGGCAATGGGCTCTATAGCAACAAGTTTTGCAGCAACGGTTCCTGCGGGCGTTGAACTGGCTGAAAAGCAAGTGATGGTTCGCAACAACGGTTCTGAGCCGCAATCGTTAGACCCTCATAAAATAGAAGGGGTACCGGAATCTGCTTTAGCAAGAGACCTTTTCGAAGGGATCACAATAGTGGGGCCTGATGGCGAAATTTTACCTGGCTCGGCAACAAGCTGGGAAAATAAAGATTTTACAGAATGGACATTTAAAATTCGCGATGGCGCGAAATGGTCTAATGGTGACCCTGTCACGGCAGAAGATTTTGTGTATAGTTGGCGACGATTGGCTGACCCTGATACTGCATCGCCTTATGCAAGCTATTTACAATATGCCCATATTAGTAATATTGACGATGTTATCGCTGGGAAGAAAAAACCTGAAGAACTTGGTATTAAAGCTCTTGATGACAAAACTTTAGTTATTACACTGAGTGAAGCCGTTCCTTATATTCCTAAATTATTAGCTCACTCATCCATGTCGCCAGTCAATAAAAAAGTCATTGAGCAACATGGTGCTAAGTGGACGCAACCACAGAACTTTGTAGGTAATGGAGCATATAAATTAAAGGATTGGACGGTAAACGAACGTATTGTATTAGAGCGTAGCCCAAGCTATTGGGATAATGCGAATACCATTATTGACCAAGTGACTTTTTTACCGATTTCTTCAGAAGTCACTGATGTAAACCGCTACCGCAGTGGCGAAATTGATATGACATACAGTAACTTACCTATTGAGCAGTTCAAAAGTTTACAACAAAACATGCCAAATGAGTTACGTGTGAACCCATATCTATGTATTTATTATTATGAAATTAATAATGAAAAACCGCCATTTAATGACCCTCGTGTTCGTGAAGCATTAAAACTATCTATGGATAGAGATACGATTACGTATAAAGTCAAAGCCCAAGGGGATATTCCTGCGTATGGATTCACTCCACCATTTACCAGTGGAATGAAAACAGAAAAACCGGATTGGTATGCGAATATGACCCAAGAGCAGCGTAACGAAAAAGCGAAACAGCTGCTAGAAGAGGCGGGATATAACAAAGCCAACCCTCTAAAATTCAATTTATTGTATAATACTTCAGACTTACATAAGCGTATTGCCATCGCCGCTTCTTCTATGTGGAAGAAAAATATTGGCGCAGAAGTGAAACTAGAAAATCAAGAATGGAAAACATTCTTAGATAGCCGACATCAAGGTAACTATGATGTGGCCCGCGCAGGCTGGTGTGCGGATTATAACGAACCTTCATCTTTCCTCAATATGTTACTTTCCTACAGCAGTAATAATACTGTTCATTATAAAAATACAGATTTTGATGCAGTGATGAAAAAAACATTGCAAGTCAAAACGGATGATGAACGTGCTGAACTCTATCAACAAGCCGAAAAATTACTCGATAAAGACTCAGGTATTGTTCCTCTTTACTACTATGTTAATACGCGTTTAGTGAAACCTTATGTGGGGGGGTATAGTGGCAAAGATCCATTAGATAACCTGCATACTAAAGATCTGTACATTATTAAACACTAATATAGTTGTTCTGGCTCCATTTATTGGAGCCAGATGTTCGCCTATTTAGGCAATAGAAGTAGGAAAGAGCGATGTTGAAATTTATTATTCGTCGGTTGTTAGAAGCCATTCCGACTCTTTTGGTTCTGATTACCATTTCATTTTTTATGATGCGATTAGCCCCAGGGAGCCCGTTTACGGGTGAACGGAAATTGCCACCGGAAGTGATGGCAAATATTGAAGCTAAATATCATTTAAATGATCCCATGTATAAGCAGTATTTTAATTATTTAATTCAGCTTTCCAAAGGTGACTTTGGCCCATCATTTAAATACAAGGACTACAGTGTTAATGATTTAGTGGCTAAAGCATTTCCTGTTTCTGCAAAATTAGGGGCAACGGCATTCATTGTTGCTGTTCTATTTGGGGTCTCTGCAGGGGTGATAGCCGCACTCAACCAAAATACCAAATGGGACTTTACAGTCATGGGGTTTGCCATGACGGGGGTTGTTATCCCAAGCTTTGTTGTGGCACCTTTATTGGTGCTGATTTTTGCCATTCATTTGAAATGGTTCCCTGGTGGTGGGTGGGATGGTGGAAACCTAAAACACATGGTGCTACCAATGGTTGCACTTTCACTTGCTTATATTGCAAGTATTTCCCGTATTACACGCGGTTCGATGATCGAAATTATGCATTCTAATTTTATTCGTACTGCACGTGCTAAAGGGTTACCACTAAGAACTATCATTTTACGCCATGCGCTTAAACCAGCGTTGCTTCCTGTGCTTTCCTATATGGGTCCCGCTTTTGTGGGGATTATTACTGGCTCGATGGTAATTGAAACTATTTTTGGGTTACCGGGGATCGGTCAGCTCTTTGTTAACGGCGCACTTAATCGTGATTACTCACTGGTATTGAGTTTAACAATTTTAGTTGGGGTACTGACAATTACGTTTAATGCGATTGTCGATGTTTTGTACGCAGTTATTGACCCTAAAATTCGTTATTAAGTCGGAGAAACACGATGCTATCGAACCAAAAAAATAGTGAAGCTCTGGCAAACTTTTCAGAGCAGCTAGATATTGAAGGGCGCAGTTTATGGCAAGATGCAAGGCGCCGTTTTATGCACAACCGTGCGGCAATATTTAGCTTATGCGTATTGTTGTTAATTACTCTATTTGTGATTTTTGCTCCTATGATGTCGCCTTTTTTGTACGACGACACCGATTGGGAAATGATGTCAATGCCACCGGATATGGCAACCGGGCATTATTTTGGTACGGATGCTTCAGGCCGAGACCTATTAGTGCGTGTCGCGATAGGTGGGCGAATTTCCTTAATGGTGGGCGTTGCCGCAGCCTTAGTCGCAGTCGTGGTAGGCACTTTATACGGTTCATTAGCGGGTTATGTGGGTGGAAAAGTGGATTCCATCATGATGCGTATATTAGAAATTTTAAATTCCTTCCCATTTATGTTTTTTGTGATCCTCCTTGTCACGTTGTTTGGGACCAATATTTTACTGATATTTGTGGCGATAGGAATGGTGTCTTGGTTGGATATGGCGCGTATTGTTCGCGGACAAACACTCGGATTAAAGCGTAAGGAATTTATTGAGGCAGCGCTTGTTTGTGGTGTTAGTACGCGGCAGATTATTCTACGTCATATTGTACCTAACGTTTTAGGTGTAGTAGTCGTTTACGCGTCATTATTAGTTCCAAGTATGATTTTGTTTGAATCATTCTTAAGCTTTTTAGGTTTAGGCACACAAGAGCCGTTAAGTAGCTGGGGAGCGTTATTAAGTGATGGGGCGAACTCAATGGAAGTGACGCCATGGTTGCTACTGATACCAGCCGGTTTCTTAGTCATTACGCTATTTTGTTTTAACTTCATCGGTGACGGGCTACGAGATGCGCTCGACCCGAAAGATCGCTAGAGGGAATAATATGTTAAATAACTCAATGAAAAGCCCTCTGTTATCCGTGAAAGATCTCAGTGTGACATTTGCAACTCAAGATGGTGAGGTTACCGCCGTAAACAAATTGAACTTTGAATTAAGTGCGGGGGAAACGCTTGGCATAGTTGGTGAATCAGGCTCAGGAAAATCACAAACTGCTTTCGCACTCATGGGCTTACTCGCCAAAAATGGCAGAATTAATGGCTCTGCCATGTTTAATGGCCGTGAGATTTTGAATTTAAGAGAAAAAGAATTAAACCGTATGCGAGCGGAAGAGATTTCAATGATTTTTCAAGACCCAATGACATCATTGAACCCTTATTTGAAAATTGGTACACAGCTGTCGGAAGTTCTCATGTTACATAAAGGCATGAGTAAAAGAGAAGCTTTCGAAGAATCAGTTCGTATGTTAGATGCCGTTAAAATGCCTGAAGCACGTAAGCGTATGAATATGTATCCACATGAGTTTTCAGGAGGAATGAGACAACGCGTCATGATTGCAATGGCCCTGTTATGCCAACCAAAGCTGTTAATTGCTGACGAACCCACGACAGCACTTGATGTGACTGTACAAGCGCAAATCATGACGTTGCTCAATGAGTTAAAACAAGAGTTTGATACTGCAATTATTTTGATCACCCACGACCTTGGGGTCGTCGCAGGGGTATGCGATAAAGTCCTAGTGATGTATGCAGGACGTACGATGGAGTACGGTACTGCGAAGGATATCTTTTATCATCCATCTCATCCATATTCACTTGGCTTGTTAGCTGCTGTTCCGCGCCTAGATGGTGATGACGAAAGTTTAGCTACCATTCCCGGCAATCCGCCTAATTTATTACGTTTACCCAAAGGCTGCCCATTTTCACCTCGTTGCCAATATGCAGTTCAGCAATGTGTTGACCAAGAACCTGCATTAACCACATTTGGTCAAACGCGGTTACGTGCCTGCTTTAAGCCACTGGAGGAATTGGTATGAGTACCCATGAAAATAGGCCAGTTTTACTCGAAGTGAATGACCTTAAAGTCCATTTTGAGATTCGAGATAAAAAACAGTGGTTTTGGCAACCAAACAAAAGTCTTAAAGCGGTAGATGGCGTAACACTTCGTTTATATGAAGGTGAAACATTAGGTGTAGTCGGGGAATCAGGGTGCGGTAAATCCACTTTTGCTCGAGCACTTATTGGGTTAGTTAAAGCAACGGATGGTACAGTAAGTTGGCTGGGGCAGAATTTATTAGGTAAAACTGATAAAGAGTGGCGCAGTGTTCGCAGTGATATTCAAATGATTTTCCAAGATCCACTGGCTTCGCTTAATCCGCGAATGACCATCGGTGACATTATCGCTGAGCCATTAAAAACCTATCATCCTAAAATGCCACCATCACAAATCACAGAAAAAGTGAAAAAAATGATGATGCGGGTTGGCTTATTACCAAATTTGATTAACCGCTACCCCCATGAGTTTTCGGGAGGGCAATGCCAGCGTATTGGTATCGCAAGAGCATTGATTTTAGAACCTAAACTCGTGATTTGCGATGAGCCAGTTTCTGCATTAGACGTGTCAATTCAAGCACAAGTTGTTAATTTATTGCAAGAATTACAACGTGAAATGAAATTATCGCTAATCTTTATCGCGCACGATTTGGCGGTTGTTAAGCATATTTCTGACCGTGTCTTAGTGATGTACTTGGGGCATGCCGTAGAGCTTGGTACCTATGATGAGGTATACAATAATCCCTTACATCCTTATACACGCGCATTGATGTCAGCAGTGCCCGTTCCTGATCCCGATAAAGAAAAAAATAAGGTAATAGAACTTTTAGAGGGTGAATTGCCATCACCCATTAACCCACCTTCAGGTTGCGTATTTAGAACCCGTTGCCCATTAGCGGATGAAGAGTGTGCAAAAACAAGGCCATTATTAGAAGGGAGTTTCAAACATGCGGTGTCTTGTTTGAAAATTGACCCATTGTGATTGTTTTCTCATGATGGGCGAAAGGGAATGGTGTCTAGGGGGCTTCTACTTTAATTAATCCAAAAGGGACGAAAAAGGGACGAAATGTCCCTTTTAATCAACTATTTCTTCCAAAAAATATGGTGAAACGGTTTAGAAGGGTGGCGGCTAATTAATACGCGAGCAAAAATATCGTCTAATTCGGCGTCAGGGCTTTGAGCTAACCCAATAACCACTTCACTTAATTGGTTTAAATTAAGCTCTTCAGTAATCATCTCTTGCCAATTAAGGGTAACAGGAACAATTTCTGCGGCACCTAACTCTTCAAACTGCAAAGCAAAAATTAATTGGTCAGCGGGCTCTAAATTATCCATTGCCCCTTCAAGAAAAAGGTCATAAGCCATTTCAATGATGTCATCTTCATCGATTAAAGGTGTATTTTGTATTTCAGTCATGACCTTTCCTAATTAACTTAATTTATAACAATGGGCTAAAGAAGTAGCAAATGCGTTCAACGACACGGTTCCAGAACGGACGTTGTTCCCATTCTTCAATTTCTAAACGAGTTGAACGCGCAATATAATCATACTGAACTAGCGTGAGATCGCTACCAAAACTTTTATCATCAATGACCACTGTTATTTCAAAATTGAGCCATAAACTGCGCATATCAAGATTTACTGAACCAACAAGGCTAAGCTCGCCATCAACCAAAACACTCTTCGTGTGTAATAAACCATCTTCAAATTGATAAATCTTAACACCAGCAGCTAATAATTCACTGTAAAATGAGCGGCTTGCCCAGCGAACAAGGAATGAGTCATTCTGCCTTGGCATAATAATACTGACGTCGACACCTCGCATTGCTGCTGTACAAATTGCATGCAAAAGGTCATCACTAGGCACAAAATAAGGGGTGGTCATGATCAGTTGTTTGCGCGCAGAGAACATCGCGGTCATCAGTGACTGTTGAATCAACTCATCAGGGAAGCCCGGTCCTGAGGCGATAATTTGTGTTGTATGCCCATTCGCTTGTTCAAAAGGCATAATATTACTGTCAGGCGGTGGTGGGAGTACGCGTTGGCCGGTTTCCATTTCCCAGTCAAAAGCATACACGATACCTAATGTGGTACTCACAGGGCCTTCCATACGTACTAAAATGTCAACCCATTCACCAACCCCTGAATCTTGTTTAAAATAACGAGGGTCAACCATATTCATACTGCCTGTATATGAAATATAGTTATCGATAACCACTATTTTACGATGTTGACGTAAATCCATTCGACGCAAGAAGAAACGCATCAAATTAACTTTTAATGATTCTACAAACTCAATACCTGCAGCACGCATTTTTTCGGGGTAATCGCTACGGAAAAAATGCCAACTTCCCGCGGAGTCCACCATAATCCGGCACTTAACACCGCGTTTAGCGGCATTAAGTAAGGCTTCGGTAACACCGTCGACTAAACCACCCGGTTGCCAAATATAGAAGACCATTTCAATCGAGTGCTGGGCATTGTTGATGTCGTTGACTATCGCTTTTAATGAGTCTTCACAGGTAGTTAAAAGTTGAATTCTATTACCTTTAACACCAGCAATACCCTGGCGCTTTTCAACTAACTGAAATAATGGTTCAGCGACGGGGCTATTATCAGTGGCGAAGATATGTTTTGAAGTTCGTAAGTTTTCTAACCATGTCGCGACGGAAGGCCACATATCATGAGCTTTATCGACTCGACGTTTACCGAGGTGAAGTTCACCGAAGGCGACATAGGCAATAATCCCGACTAATGGCAGAATATAAATGATCAGGAGCCATGTCATGGCTGAGGTGACCGGCCTTCTTTTGACTAAAATGCGGACTGTAATTGCTGCAATAATTAGCCAATATAGGAAGAACAGAAGCCAACTCATAAGTGTATAGACGGTTGCCATAACGGGTCAGATGCCTCACTGATAAGAAAAAGGTTCAAAAAAAGATAGTTTAGCTAAAAAAACTGTTAGTAAAATATCAACTTAATAGAATTTAGCAAAATTCTGCAGTAAAAGCTTCGTGAAATAGAGTAATTTGTTAGGAAAAATAGTTTTGTTAATTGATTTTATCATCATGAAATTAAAAGCAGTGCACCGAAATGACATAAAAAGTTCCTCTTGGTTCTTTTTTTCAAAGGAATATAATATTTTTTTCTAATAATTTTTAGACGATAAAAGGACACAATTAAATGAGACGTAGTAGGCATGAAGTAGGGCGTTGGCGTATGTTAAGACAATCCCTACGTCGCCGTAGACGCTGGCTAGAAGGGCATTCAAGGCGAAACATGCGCATCTATGCAATGCGTAAAATTGACATTTACCATCGTCGGCATTCCCTGCTTTTTACCCAATGGATTGAGTAAGGTTATTACAGCGTACACTCACATTTTTCACTTTGTATGACAAACCTTATTGAATATGATTGCTATTTGCATTTAAACTATCAGTCATATTCTTTTTTGGTAGACAGGTGTAGGGTAGAAATTGCATATGCGTTGGATGCGTTGGACTTTAATTATCGTCGTTTCATTATCTATTCATGCGGGTCTTGCAATGGCATGGATTTTTAATCAACCTAACTTGGTCAGAGACCCTGAACCATTGACGATTTCTATGATTGCTTTTGCTGCCCCTGAACCTGCTTCTGAGCCCGTTGAGCAGGTTGAAACACCGGTAGAGCCAGAACCAGAGCCCGTTATAGAACCTGAACCCGAACCGGTAGTTGAACCTGTTATTGCATTACCTAAGAAGAAACCTGAGGTAAAGAAAAAGCCTAAGCCAAAACAGGAAGAAAAGAAAAAAATTAAAGAAGATGTTAAGCCAGTTGAAAAGCAATTGGCGATGAATAATCTTAAATCAGACGTTACTGCGCCGAAAACGAATAACAGTCCAATTAAAACTGCAAACAATACAGGGGCAAGTAATAGTCAATCGACTAAGAAAGGCGGCCCGAGGGCTCTGCATAAACAAGCTCCTTCCTATCCTGAACGCGCGCGTCGCTTAGGTAAAGAAGGATATGTGAAAGTTCGTTATGATATTGATGATGGTGGACGAGTGACAAATATTGAATTTGTCGAAGCCTCACCTAAAGGTTTATTCGAGCGGGATGTTAAACGTGCAATGAACCGTTGGACTTTTGAAAAGCAACCTGCAAAAGGCTACGTGACTGAAATTTATTTCAAATTAGATGGCACTGTTAGCCAAGTCTAATGGTTAACATTAGGTTGTATAAAAAAGCACCATAGTAATGATGGTGCTTTTTAGTTTTTACATAATGAGTGGAGCAAAAAACTTATGCTTCGTTAGTTTTTTGATCTGAACTCGCTAACTGAAAATGTTGTTTTTCTTTGGGTAATGAACGTGAGGTACTATCATCATTAACTGCGACATAAGTAAATACCGCATCAGTAGCACGGTAACGTTGCCCAACAGGCTCCGTTGCGACTTTTTTTACCCAAACTTCAATATTAATGGTAATTGAGCTTTTTCCTGTTTTTAAGCAACGTGCATAGCAGCAAACAACATCACCAACTGCAACGGGCTTTTGAAACTTAATGCCATTAACTGCCACAGTAACAACTCGTCCGAGCGCTATTTCTTTTGCTAAGATAGCCCCACCAATGTCCATTTGTGACATTAACCAGCCACCAAAAATATCACCATTCGCATTAGTATCTGCGGGCATGGCTAATGTACGTAAAACCAACTCACCGTTCGGCAATTGCATATCTGACTCTTATTAAAAGGGTTATTACTTTTGATTTTGCATTTATAACAAATTACATATGCAATAGTAAACCTGAACCATACAGTTATTGATTGATAATAGCTATTTGATTGAATTGCTGCAAAAATAAGACAAATATGGTACCCATTATTAATAAACGGTGTCTAATTCTTGGTAAAAAGATCAATTTTTGCAAAGAAAAAGCAAGAAGTGTTTTTTATATTTAGTCAATTGATTGAATTGGCTATACTCAATAATATAAATTTTATTGATTAATTTAGAGGTATGAAATGAGATTGTTACTGGCAATATTATTACCTTGGTTGCAATTTTTTACGATAGGGCGCCCCTTTGCTGGGGTCATTTGCTTAATTCTACAGATCACGTTAATTGGTTGGCTACCCGCTGCCATATGGTCGGTATACGCATTATCACAGTACAATACAGATAAAAAAATTGAAAAAGCATTTGGTGACAAGCGCTATTAATAAGAAAAAAAACCTGCTAATCGATAGACAATTAGCAGGTTTTTAACTCTAATTTTTAATTATTCTTCGTGTTTTTCTGCAGGCTCTTTAACCATATTTTTAAAAATATAGACCACACTCAGTACTGTAAATATTAATGTTCCCGCTGTCAGACCAAAGACTTTGAAATTTACCCAAATATCTTGCGCCATCCAGAAAGCAACATAAATGTTCAGTAATGCGCAGAAAATAAAGAATATTGCCCATGCACTATTGAGTTTGTTCCAATAACTATCTGCTAATTTTATTTCTTGATTACTGCCTAACATGCGCTGAATTAGGGGCTTTTCAGTAAACCATTGGCTAAAGAGTAATGCGCCAGCAAACGCAGCATAGATGATAGTGACTTTCCATTTAATAAATGCATCACTGTGGAAAATAAGGGTTAACGCAGCAAAACTCATCACAATTGCACAGGTGATTTTTGCAACTTTCTCAACTTTTTTATAAATAAGGTAGGTTGCTAATAACGCTAAAGGAGTGGTAACCATTAACGCGCCACTCGCATAGAAAATATCGTATCTTTTATAGACTATAAAAAAGATTACCAAAGGAATAAAATCAATAAGTTGTTTCATAACAGTGAATACAGCGCCTCAACGTAAAGATAATGGAGTAGTTTAACCGATTTTGGCTTTAATTGTTAAAAGTTTGCACCTTTTTACCAATAAACATGTTTTGTTACCAATCATATTTGCACTATTTTACGATTATTTGACTTACTTCTAGATAAACTTTATTAGTTCGGATATAAGTAATACATAAAATAATTTAACTTGCTAATTTATAGGTACTTTTCTCCCATGATAAAGGCAAAGCTATTTGTCTGGATGCCAGGTTTAAAAACGCTATTTAACTATCAACGTACAGACTTAGGTCCTGATATTAAAGCGGGTTTGTCTGTCGCTGCAGTTGCTTTGCCAGTGGCTATTGCCTATGCCGAATTAATGGGGGTGAATGCCATTGTCGGATTATACTCATGTATTTTACCGATGTTTTTCTATGCGTTATTTGGGACGTCGAAACAATTGATTATCGGGCCTGATGCCGCAACATGTGCTGTAATTGCAGCCGCAGTCGCACCACTCGCAATGGGGGATGAAACCGTTCGTTGGCAACTGATTATTGTCATGAGTTTTATGACTGGGGTTTGGTGTTTGATTGCAGCAAGGTTTCGTTTAGGTACCTTTGCTGATTTTTTATCGAGGCCGATATTGCAAGGTTTACTAAATGGGGTAGCTCTTACGATTATAGTCAGCCAAATCAGTAAAATATTTGGTATTACGACTTTACCTTCAGGGTTTATTGAACGCTTAATAGCGTTTCCATTAGCGCTAATGGAAACACATATTCCGACATTATTAGTGGCTATTGCAACATTGGTAATCACCTTAGTGATTAAGCGAGTAAGGAGTAAGTGGCCGTCCCTATTAATTGCAATGGTTTTGGCTACAGCAGCCAGTATTCTATTTAATCTTGAGCAATATGGCATTAGCACGGTTGGGGATTTAGGTGAAGGACTTCCTTATATACCTATGCCAGATTTTCCACCAGGGTTACTCAGAGATCTTGTCATTCCATCATTAAACTTAGCAGTGATTAGCTTTGTAAGCTTTATGATGACAGCGCGAAGTTTTGCAAGCAAAAATGGCTATACCGTGGATGCAGACCAAGAATTAAGAGCGTTAGGGATGGCAAATATTGCTTCTGCTTTTGGTCAAGGTTTTGCAGTGAGCGCTGCGAGCAGCCGTACAGCAGTTAATGATATGATGGGAGGGAAAACACAGTTGGTTTCCCTCGTTGCCGCGCTGACCATCTTAGCTGTTTTACTTTTTTCTATGAATTTATTGGAATATATCCCCATGCCTGCTTTAGGGATGGTTTTAATTATTTCAACTTATTCTTTGCTTAGTTTCCGCAGTATTTTATCAATGCGTAAACGCAATAGAGAAGCTTTTTTCTTGTGTGTTTTTACTTTATGCGCAGTGTTGGTAGTTGGTTTGATTAGTGGTGTAGGCTTAGCCGTTTTATTAGGTTTATTACAGTTTATCCGAATTATATTTAGGCCAACAGATCAACTATTAGGCGTTGATGAGCATGGTATGTTGCACTCGATGACATCAGAAAATGATATTCAAGAAGTTGATGGTGTCCTAATTTATCGTTTCAATTCTCCGCTTACCTATTTTAATGTGAATTACTTTAAAGAGCGGCTAAATAAACATTTAGATAATCAACGTAAAAGACCCGCTTGGGTGATTGTTGATGCTGCTGTCAGCTTTACGCATAATGATGTGAGCGTATTTTCCACATTGAATGATATTGTGACATCTTTGAAGGCGAAAGGGGTGACTTTGGTATTAGCTGGGCGTAGAACTTCTCTTAATCGTTGGTTAGAACAAAATAAAATCAACCGTTCAGATGATGATTTATTAGTGGTACCGGATATTTATTTTGCGATCCGTTTAATTCAAAGTAAGCAGCAAATTCAAATGAAATGTGTGGAAGAAAGAAAGACACAAGAGAGCGGGAAGGACCCAGGCTCATTAGAATATGATTGCGAAAATCGAATTAGACCAACGAATATTAACTCAGATAAAGTTTAAAAATAACGTAAATAAAAAGGTATCAAATGATACCTTTTTATCAGCGAGATCAATTTTTTGTGATTAGCATATATAAACGATAAAAGTAAATTAAAGCAAATGCGGCTACAACATTATTGAGTAAAAAGGAGATACCATTAATCGCAATATGATTCATATTAAGGTTACCCAATAGAACACTGATAAGCATTTGAACGGCCATCCAAATTAAAATCATCGGTAAAGCGACACGCCAATTTGCATAAGCCAATTTCCAGCTTTTTCCCATCGCACTAAATGGGTTGGTATTTTCTGTCATTAAAATTGCTGGCGCTAAGGAAAAACCAATGGCTAGCACGATACCAGGTAGAACCATAATTGTGATGCCTAATTGGATAAGCAGCGAGCAAACGACCAACAGAAGAAACATAGAAGGCGCTTTGTTCAGTGATGATGTTATCGCTTGAAGTCCTGTCATATCTTCGCCACGAGACATCCCTGAGATATAGGATAATGTGCCACAAATAAGGAACAAACTGCCAAGAGTGACGGAGAGAATCAATCCAAAAGAAACACGCAAAATACTACTTTTATCTTCTTCAGATAGATTTAGAATCCAGTCTTGTAACCCCGAATTACCAGATTCAATCATTTTACTTTGTGCTTGAGCAAGAACACCTATCATCTGTTCACTAGGGATCATCATCGCATAGATGACAAGGCTTACCACGGTGGCTAAGAGCACAATGGTGAGGAGGCCACTCAATTGGTTTTTAAAGAAATTGATACTATCACTGATGAGTGAGTTGGCCGAAATGGACATGACACTGCTCCTATCTACAAACGGGATCAAAATTTTAATCTAATTGTAACCGAGTATCACGCCTAGAGGTAGAGAAAGATAAGAAAATTCGGGAGGTTAAGAAAAATATATTGCTCATGATGATCGAATGTAATTAACCCAAGAAATGAATTTATATAAATTGTATTTTTTATGCATGTTTAAATTTTGAAATAAATATCTATATTTAGAAATCAAATTTTTATTTTGTTAGTTACTTTATAAAAATTGATTTAAATCAAAAATAAAAAAACAATAAATGAAATAATAAATCTATATTTATTGGTTTACCTATAAATTAGTAAAAGATGTGATCTTGATTTGAACATCAATTTAAATAATACGGTATATTTTCCTAAAATAAAAACATAGGAATGGGATTGATAATGAAAAAACTCACTGCGCTTGTATTAGCTGCTGCAACTTTAGCTCCAGCAGTTTCTATTGCTCATGAAGCTGGCGACTTTATTTTCCGTACAGGTACTGCAACGGTACGTCCAAATGCGGGTTCTGAAAATGTATTAGGTTTAGGTTCATTTGATGTTAATAACAATACTCAATTAGGTTTAACTTTTGGGTATATGATCACTGATAATATCGGTGTGGAATTATTAGCAGCAACTCCGTTTGAACATAAAGTTGGTGTAGGGCCTTTAGGTACAATTGCAACTGTTAAACATTTACCACCAACTTTAATGGCGCAATATTATTTTGGTAGTAAAGAAGATAAATTACGCCCTTATTTAGGTGCCGGTGTTAACTACACCTTCTTCTTTGATGAGAAATTTAACTCTACCGGAAAAACTGCAGGCTTATCTGATCTAGATTTATCAAGCTCTTGGGGCTTTGCGGCGCAAGCAGGTATGGACTACATGCTGACTGATAACTGGATGTTAAATGCCTCTGTTTGGTGGATGAATATTGAAACAGATGTGAAATTTAAGCATGAAACACTAGGTAACCAAAAAATCGATACTCGTTTAGACCCATTTGTATTTATGTTCGGTGCGGGTTACCGTTTCTAAGAATTTGATAGGATGCAATACAGGTAATACCTGAATTCTGAAGGACTAGAGAGAAGTAGGAAATCCGAGAATATTCGTATTCTCGGATTTTTCAATTACCATTAAGCTTGAACATATATTTAACAAATGGTCATCATAAAAAAACAAATTATGATAATGATATTTATAATATATTAATTAGTGTTATAGGGTGATAATAAAGTAAAGGTACTTATTCATTATCTTTATTTAGGGTAATTAATAAAAAAATAAAAATATTGAGACTAATTACCTTGAAATAAAAAAGCCGAATACAGGGGCGTATTCAGCTTTAAGATATTATTCAAATTTACAATATTAAATTACCAAAACCATTGCACGTTTAACCCAGCATTGACGCTACTGGTTTCATATTCGTCTGGCTTATAAAGTGGGGCACCTAAGAATAAGTCATAACTAAATATATTAACATTACCTCTCATGCCTATAGCCATTCCTAATAATTGGTCATCAGAATAGAGACCTAACGGATAAACACCGCCGAATACACGTCCATAGTCAAGAGCATAGTATGGATAGATGGAGAAGCCAGGAATATAAAAGTTAAACTCATTGCGTAAGTAAAAACCTTTATCACCTATTAGGGAAAATTCTTCGTCAAAACCACGAACCGTCCAACGGTTACCTAACGAAAATTGATCTTGAATGGTTAAGCGGTCTCGTGAGTATTGTATAAACAGTTGTGGATTATAACTCATAATAAAATTATCAAAGGCGAAGGGGAACATTCCTGAAATATCGGCAGTATAAACACGGCTCATTTTGCTGACATCGCCATATTTCATATCCCAGCTTTCTTCGGCACCAAACCAAGGTACATTACGTTGATAATATATTGAAGCATCGATAGTTGAATTATTGATGTTTTGACGGTGGCTAACACCGAGCTTAAGGCTGGTAAGGTCACGTTGTTGGGAAAGTAGGGCGACATCCTCTAATTTATATTTTGATTTTCTTTTAATTAATTGAATTGATGCAGTGTCTTTGAACGTTTGCCCACGCAAGAAAACATTACTCGCCGTAGCATTATAATATTTACTATCACCATAATACTTATAGCTAAATACGGAGTCATTAATAGTTTGTTTATAGTCGCTTTTGCTTGCATACAATGAAAAAAGCCAGTAGTTGTAAGGTACGGCATAATAAATTGCAGTATTACTGGTGCTGTAGCGGGCTTGGTTTTTTAAATTTTTTCCTGCTGAAACATATATTGTGTCGTTTAAACTCGTTAAATTGTTAGCATACAAAGTCACTCCGACTTGATCTTTACCCGTTTGGCGGCTTCCTGAGTTATTGTAATATCCACCTACGTTAAAGTGAGATGATTTTTCTCTTTGTATGGAAATATCAGATGTGGAAAACTCTTTACCCGGTGCTAGCTCTATATTCACTTTAGCACCCGGTATCCGCTCAAGGTTCTCTAAGCCTTGTTCGATGTCACGAATATTCAGAATATCCCCTTCTTTAGCAGGCATAATCGCACCTAATGTAATATAGGTGTCGCTACCTTCTGCAAGTTTTACATTCGCAACTTTACCTGGAATAATCTGGAGCGTTAAAATACCCTCACTGATGTTTTGTTCTGGAATATTAACTCGTGTTGTGACATAGCCTGATTTAATTATTTTATCTTGTAAGCCCTTTGCTAAAGTTTCAACGCCATTAATACCAATGCATACACCAACAACTTGGTTTGCATAAGCTTCTAGAGGTCGCATAGAAGGGAGTTTAGGCTCAGAGAGTAAGATAACCTGTTTCATTTGAAAACAATCTTTCTCATCATCAAAAACTAAAATATTATTTGAACGCTCTCTAGTTTTACCTAAGGCATCTTTAGCTTCTAATTGAGTCTGTTGTTGGCGAGAACGATCTTGGCTAGCTTGGTTATTAATTTGTTGGTCAATAATTTGTGCGGTATTAGCTGATGCAGCTAAAGGCAAAGAAGTTAAAGTTGATAATAGAAAAATAAATCGAAAATTCATGTGCACCACATTAATTTTAATAAAGATTAAAGTTATTTTTATGATATAAAGACTAATAAATTGCCGATATAATTATTTATTAATTAAATACATCAGAATTTTCTTGTTTAATCTCCATCAGTCCTTTGTTTTGAAATGAGTACATGTATATCCCTATAACAAACCTATTGTTAATTTTCTTATTTTACATAATTTAATTATGCGTTAAATTTATAATAAATAAAAATTAATTAAATTGATTGAGTTAGTGTAAATGCTTTTGGGGATTACTACTGAAAATATAACTAATATAATTTAATCTTTGGTGGTTTGGTTAATTCTTAATGAAATCAATGTTTAGTAAATACACTAAATTAGATTAAATAAGTTTTTTTACTTAGAGTTAAACTATTTTGTCTTGCTTTAAAAATAAGTAAACATTAGAAAGCTTTAAGGTTTGTCAATGATATTAAAATAATGGTGTATACTATTTTAATATCACTCCGTATTGGCGTAATAAAATAAGGAGGCTAGTAGCCTCCTTATTTGACTTAATTAATAATAATAAGGTGTATTTAAAACAATCATTGAACCTAGGATTTGTCCAGTAGGGCTATTGTAAATTATAGGACTTGTAATCGTAGTTTTGTTCATTGAACTTAAGCGTCCAGTGTTATTATCTACGCGAGTAAAGGCATCAATGTTTAAATCTTTGCCAGCATGAATTGAACCTGATTTGGTATTATCTAGCTTATTAAGATCTAAATTGACATCATTAGCACCTTGAATTTTTCCACTACGGTTATCAAGGTCATTTCTTAGTGTAATATTAATATCGCCTTTATTTCCAGCCTTTTCCTGTGCATCTGAAACAATCACACCAGAGTTGTTATTTATGCCATTTGCTTTGATAGTAATAGAACCATCTTTGGTATAAATACCACCCGTTTGGCCGGAAACACCGTATTTGCTAGCATAAGCATTAAAACCGCTAGCATAGCTGTTATCTACAGTTGTTGCATTAACTACGACATTAGAATCAGCAGAAATTAAACCTCTTAGGTTGTTTAAGTAAGTTGCTTTAATGTCTATATTATTTCCTTTGATAAAACCATATTGGTTGTTAAGGGAATACACATCAAACTTGGACTTACCTGCACCAGAAATTAGTGAACCTTGGTTATTAACAACATGAGCATTAATATTTAAGGCTTTTCCACTATCAATTGAAGAATAACCATTATTTACTAGGTTACTTCCCAAGGTGATATTGATTGGGCCATTGTTAGATTTAATCAATGAGTTACTATTTTGTAACGTAATAGTATCTATATCGATTCTTCTTTTTGCTGAAATTTGAGAGTTATTATTATTAGTGACAGTATTACGAGCATTTATTGTAATATCACGACCTAATAATGTTGAGTTATCGTTTGCTAGGGTGGTTGTTTCTATAGTTAAACTACCATTACCACCTGCTCGAATTCCTCGTTCGTCTGCATTAACAACATTACTACGTAAGGTATAGTTGTTATCAATCTTCCCTGTTGCACGAATTGCAATATCGCCACTATTAGTTTTGATTGAACCATTAGTATTAACAACATTTGCAGTTGAGATATTCATGTCTTTTTGAGCATGGACAATACCATTTCGGTTATCAATACTCGAAGCTGAAGCGAGTTTGAGATTACCGCCATTAGACTTAATCTGTCCATTCACATTACTTAGAACTAATCTTTGAGAATCAATATCAACATCGCCATTAGCTATAATAGTAGAATTATTATATAAACCATTGGCTTTTATATTGATGTTGCCATTGGCATTTACTTTTCCGCGTTGGTTATACACTAAGCCAGTTGAATCAATATTAACTCCACCGATTCCGGCAGCTAGGTTTCCGTTATTGGAAACACCAGTTCCACTTTCAGTTGAAATTAAGGTAATTTTGTCAGCATACATACCACCCATGGCGGCTACATCGACACCAATTCGAGTTGCATTTCCAACGCCTTGAACTTTAGTCACGAAATTACCTTTGGCATCGACAAAGTTATTACCTGCGACGACATTAATTTCTTTAGCGTGGATATCACCTTGGATCACCGCAGAACGAGCGATGATATCCGTCGGGGAGTCTGATTTTAAGCGGCTATTAATAATAATTTGGCCTTTTTCAACGTTATAGCCAAGAACTTCACCGCCAGCAACAATTGGTTTACCCGTTGTTAGAGTTACTCGGTCTGTGTTGATAAAACCACAATTATTACATGTGATACCAGATGCGTTAGCAACGATAACTTGTGCTTTATCACCTGCAACTTCAATCATTCCGCCTAGGGTACTTGCCTTATATGAATTAACTTCATTCAAAATGACTTTTGCAGGGCCATTACCATTATTTAAATTTAGGTTTCCATTGATTTGTCCGCCTAAACTGGTATTCGTATTTGTTGCGCTATTATTTAAAATAACCCCTTTTTGGTCAACATCAAATTGGCTATAAATGTTATGTGAGACACCTTTGTCACTAGCTCCTTTAATATGAACGATAGTCGGGCCATTACTTTGATTTATTACACCAGCACCATTTGTATTAACAACGGCGCCGTGAGCAACAGATATTGACCCTAAAATAACAGATACACTTAAAAAGAGTGGTTTGATTTTCATCATAGGATGAGTGGTAGGCTGTTTCATAAATATCCCTAAAATAGACTATAGATAAAATTAAAAATAGCTAAATAAAATTCCATTAAAGCATGAAGATTATCCGTGATATTTGTTTTTATTAAAATTTAATTGTACTTAAGTTGAATCATACGGGTGCAAATAGCTTAAAATAATTATATTTTGATATAAATGGTGTTTTATATACAACGGTTGATTATTCTTAGTAAAATCAATTGGTAAGGTTTACTCTGCTGTGGATTTGATAAGGGGATTTACCAGTGTGTAAGTACGTAAGTATTATTTTTGATATTAATGGATTCGATTAGTAAATATTATGATTATTAAATTTTAGCTATTTAATCAATAGCTAATTAATAGTTAATTGATATCTATTATATTTAAATTGGTTTAAAATTTAATTATAGAAGGCTAGGTAAAGTTTATTTAAGACTATTTTTTATAATTTTAAGTAACCAAGCCATTAATTTTAAATATGACTTGATTACTATTTATTCCTTATCTATTTTTGTGTTGCTGCTTTCATTTTTGCAACGAATTCAGTTAATGATTTAAGCATAACGTCAGGGCGATGTAGGTTATTTTCAATAATTTTAACCACAGCTGAACCTGAAATTGCGCCTGCAGCACCATTTTTAATCGCATCTTCGACTTGCTCAGGTTCTGATATTCCAAAACCTTGTAGGGCGGGAGCCGCTTTATATTGGTTTAATTGACTCAATAAGTGAGTCAATGGCATTTCTGCTCTTTTTTCAGTACCTGTCACGCCTGCACGAGATAATAAATAAGTATAACCTTGGCTATATTTCCCGATCTGTTGCAGTAGCTCATCATTAGCATTTGGTGGGCAAATAAAAATGGGTGCAATATTGTTAGCTAGCGCCGCTTCGCGAAATGGTTTTGATTCAGACATAGGGACATCTGCAACTAATACAGAATCAACACCTGCTTTTTCGCAGCGAATATAAAAATTTTCAATACCATTCGTAAAAACTAAATTTGCATAGACTAATAAGCCAATAGGAATAGTAGGGTGTTTTTCTCGAATACGACGGAGTAGTTCGAAACAAATTGTTGGGGTAATTTCACTTTTAAATGCACGCAAATTTGCATTTTGGATAGTTGGGCCATCTGCCAGTGGATCAGAAAATGGAATACCAATCTCTAATGCATCAGCACCACCAGCAATCAAAGCATCGACAATTTTTAATGATAACTCAGCATCTGGGTCACCTAAAGTGACAAATGGAACAAATGCGCCTTGGTTATTCTGAGCTAAACGTTCAAAAAGTTGGGTGTAGCGTTCCATTAGATTTCTCCTTTGCTGGCTAAAATATCATGTACCGTAAAAATATCTTTATCACCACGGCCAGACAAATTGACGATTAATAACTGTTCTTTATTAGGTTCTTGCTCTGCCATTTTTAATGCATAAGCGAGTGCATGAGATGATTCTAATGCAGGAATAATTCCTTCCTTACGTGATAATAATTTAAAAGCATTTAAGGCTTCATCATCGGTAATGGAAACATATTCAGCACGACCAATACTGTTTAAATGGGCATGCTGAGGGCCGACAGAAGGGAAATCTAATCCTGCAGAGATAGAATAGGATTCTTCAATTTGACCTTCATTGGTTTGCATCATTGGCGATTTCATACCGAAATAAATCCCGACACGGCCATGCTTTAACGGGGCACCATGTTGGCCGGATTCAATACCTAATCCAGCAGGTTCCACACCGATTAGTTTCACATCTTCTTCTGGAATAAAAGAGGCAAATAAGCCGATTGCATTTGAACCACCACCAATACAGGCAACGACAGCATCAGGTAAACGGCCTTCTTTTTCGAGAATTTGTTGTTTTGCTTCATCACCAATCATACGTTGGAACTCACGTACAATTGTTGGGTAAGGGTGTGGCCCCGCCGCGGTTCCTAATAAATAATGAGCTTTATCATAGCTGCCAGACCAGTCCCTTAATGCTTCATTACAGGCATCTTTCAATGTGGCTGAACCGCTGTAAACTGGAATAACTTCAGCGCCCATTAATTTCATTCGAAATACATTGGGAGACTGGCGTTCTACATCTTTGGCGCCCATATAAATACGGCATTTCATGTTCAGTAATGCACAAGCCAGTGCTGTCGCAACGCCGTGCTGCCCAGCGCCTGTTTCTGCAATTATTTCAGTTTTCCCCATTCGCTTAGCAAGTAGTGCTTGGCCTAATACTTGGTTAGTCTTATGGGCACCGCCGTGCAGTAAATCTTCCCGCTTTAAATATAATTTTGTTTTTGTACCTGCGGTTAGATTTTTACATAACGTTAGCGCAGTAGGGCGACCTGCATAGTTTTTTAGTAAGTCGTGAAACTCACGAATAAATTCATCATCATTCTGTGCGTCGATAAACGCGTCTTCTAATTGGTTTAATGCAGGAATAAGAATTTCTGGGACATATTGCCCACCAAACTCGCCAAAATACGGATCTAATTTGCTCATTATTTATTGTCCATTTTATCAGTTACATTAATTGGTGTTGGAGTCTTTCATTTCGTTGTGTATTGATGAGCCGTTGATTTGGCTAACAACGTTGACAACACCAAATTTATTTTTTGTTGACTTTTTATACCTGGTTCAATTTCAACCCCTGAATTAAAGTCTAATCCGTTGCACAATAACTTAGCTG
Source organism: Providencia sp. PROV150 (assembly GCF_028481025.1). Classification (NCBI taxonomy): domain Bacteria; kingdom Pseudomonadati; phylum Pseudomonadota; class Gammaproteobacteria; order Enterobacterales; family Morganellaceae; genus Providencia; species Providencia sp. PROV150. The sequence goes on from NZ_JAMPPJ010000004.1 coordinate 195,296, forward strand.
CGTCTAGGCAGTTATCAGGGGTAAGCCCCCCCGCTATCATTAATTTCTGTGTTGTGGACGAGGGGATTGCTGACCAATCGAAGGTTTTGCCAGTACCACCAGAGCCATTATCCAGCAATAACACATCAATACCTTGTGTATCGTAGTCATTTAGAGTTGTTCGTGACATATCAAGCGCCTTCCAAACTTCACAGTAGTTTGGTAAAAATGTTTTTAACGTATTGATATAAGAAGTATCTTCTTCACCATGTAATTGTACCGCAGATAATGCAAGTTGCTTGGCGATATGAGCAACAAAATCCGCGGACTGATTGCGGAAAACACCGACATATTTTAAAGGCGCTGCATGGATGATATTCTGCGCTTGTGACAATGTCACTTTTCTAGGGGAAGTTTCAGCAAAAATTAATCCACCATAGTGTGCTCCCGCTTCAAATGCGGCTTTTGCATCTTGCTCGCGGGTTAAACCACAGACTTTATGTTCTCCCACTAACAAGTTTCGAATGGCTTTATCTAGGTCAGCTTGCTCCATTAAGGCGCTACCGATTAAAAAACCATTCGCAAATTGTTTCAGCGACTGAATATGTTGGTGTTGATGAATACCTGACTCACTGATCACAATGGTACCCTTCGCTAAGCGGGGTGCGAGTTCACGAGTTCGGTTTAAATCAATAGAAAGGTCACGTAAATCACGGTTATTGATACCAACAACCTTGGCTTGTAACCGAATTGCTCTCTCTAATTCTTCTTCATTACTGACTTCCGTTAATATTCCCATATTAAGTTGATGAGCGACCTCTGCTAACGCTTTATATTCATCATCATTTAAGACAGATAACATGAGTAAAATGGCATCCGCTTGGTAGTAACGTGCAAGGTAGATTTGGTATGGGTCAATGATGAAATCTTTGCATAACACGGGTTGTTTTACGGTATTACTGACAATCGTTAAGTAATCCATATTCCCTTGAAAATATTTTTCATCAGTAAGAACGGAAATCGCGGATGCGTAGGGCGCATAAGTTTTAGCTATCACAGCGGGGTCGAAGTCAGCACGAATCAACCCCTTTGAAGGCGATGCTTTTTTGCACTCTAAAATAAATACAGGGCGTTTTGCGCTTAGTGCGTTATAGAAACTACGCTGGCTAGGTTGAATACCAGCAATAAAGCTTTCTAATGGCTGCTTGGCTTTGCGTTCGATTAAATAATCAACTTTATCATTAACAATTTTTTGTAAGACTGTCGCTTTCATTTTATTGGTTCCTTGCCGCGAGTGCTGTGACGCGGTCAAATGCTTTACCGCTACGAATAATTGCGAGTGCGTGTTCGCTGTTTTGTTTTAAGTCTTCATGGCCATTAATACGCATCAACATGGCGACATTGGCCGCTACAGCAGCTTCGTGAGCAGCTTGCCCATGGCCTTGAAGCAAGTTACTAAGTAACACGCGGTTTTCATCTGGTGTTCCGCCTTCTAAGTCACGTAATTGATACGGTTCTAACCCAAAATCATCTGCAGTTAATTGGTAATGTTGTACTTTGCCATCTTTTAATTCAGCGACTTGAGTCACTGCATGTAATGAAACCTCATCCATCCCTCCACTGTGTACCACAGCTGCACGGGTGAAACCAAGCATCTGTAATGTTTCAGACACCGGTTTTACTAATGATTCTTGGTAAACTCCGATAAGGGCAATTGGCGGACGAGCCGGATTAATTAATGGCCCCAATACATTAAATAACGTTCGGGTTTTTAATTGAGTGCGTACAGGGGCCGCATGGCGGAACCCACTATGGTATTGCGGTGCAAATAAAAAACAAACACCAAGCTCATCTAAAGCGTCACGAGCGCTTTGCGCACTGAGATCAAGAGCGATACCAAAGGCAGCCAGTAAATCTGAAGAACCTGAACGGCTCGAAACACTACGATTACCATGCTTGGCTATTTTAATACCACATTCAGCAGCAACAAAGGCACTTGCTGTTGAAATATTAATACTATTTGCACCATCTCCCCCTGTACCAACAATATCACTGAATAGGTAGTCAGGGCGGGGAAAGGGTTGTGCATTTTCTAAACAAGCTAGAGCGGCACCCGCAATTTCTTGTGGTTGTTCGCCACGCATTTTCATACTGATTAACACAGCGGCTAACTGAGGTTCTGTTAATTCACCTTGAATAATGGCATTAAACAAGTACTGGCTTTCTTGTTGAGTTAGCGGCTGCGCTTTAAATAATTTATCATAAATATTTTGCATAATTGGCTCTTTAGTATTCCGTTAGTGCGAATGAGTGGATTCGATTGCATTGGGAGTAGAAAGAGCCCATGCCACGGTGTTTTCTAACAACTGTTTACCTTGAGTTGTTAAAATGGATTCTGGGTGAAATTGGAATCCACAAACTCTATCGCTATCATTACGTACAGCCATGACCATGCCATTTGACTGGGCACAAATGGTCAAGCTCTTCGGAATTTGGCTACCAACAAGAGAGTGGTAGCGAGCCACTGATATTGGGTTTTCAAGATGGTTAAACATGGCTAATCCATCATGTGTGGCTATTGAGGATTTACCATGCAAAATTTCACCTGCAGCAGAGACAGTTCCACCATAGGCCTCAACAATAGCTTGGTGACCTAAGCAAATACCGATAACAGGAATTTTGCCTTTTACGCGCATCAATATTTCTGGCATTGAACCTGCTTCACTAGGTTTTCCTGGACCGGGTGATAAGACTAAAATAGGTGAAACCATTTGATTTAATACAGATAAAATATGTTCTGCACTGACGGTATTGCGATAAATAACCACCTGATGTCCACCCGCACGCAGTTGGTCTACAAGGTTATAAGTAAAGGAGTCAACGTTATCGAGCAGTAAAATATTCGCCATTAGAATAACTCCTTAACTTGGTGTGCTTGGGCAATTGCACGGATCACAGCACGTGCTTTATTACGGGTTTCATCTGCTTCTGCTTGAGGTATGGAGTCTAGAACGACACCACCTCCCGCTTGTACAGTGGCAATGCCATTTTCTACGTAGGCGGAGCGAATAACGATGCAAGTATCAAAATCACCATTTCCTTGAAAATATCCCACAGCCCCCCCGTATGATCCTCGGCGCTCTTGTTCATATTGCGCAATCAGCTGCATTGCTTTTACTTTTGGTGCACCCGTTAACGTTCCCATATTCATACAGGCTTGATATGCATGAAAAACATCTAAATCTTGGCGTAATGTTCCCACGACATGAGAAACCAAATGCATCACGAAAGAATAGCGGTCAACCTTAGTTAGGTTAGCAACGTAACGGCTACCCGCTTCACAAATACGCGCTAAATCGTTACGTGCTAAGTCAACGAGCATGATGTGTTCAGCAAGCTCTTTCTCATCAGAACGCATGGAAAGCTCAATTCGGCTATCTAAATCAAGGTCTAATTCACCTTGGGCATTTCGTCCACGAGGGCGAGTTCCGGCGATTGGATAAATTTCCACTTTGCGATTTGCTGTCGCATATTTGAGTGCGCTTTCGGGTGAAGCCCCAAAGAGTGTGAATGCGTCATCTTGCATGTAGAACATATAAGGGCTTGGGTTTTGTGCTTTGAGTTTTTGGTACGCAATTAAGGGATGTGAGCATGGCATCGTAAATTTACGAGAAGGCACAACCTGAAAAATATCCCCACGGTATATGGCTTCTTTTAATGAGGTAACAATTTCCCCATATTCTGGGTCATTTTTGTTTACCGAGACGGCAAAGTCAGGCGCAGTTGCTAAAGGAAGCGCTGGCAAGAACGGCCGGCACGAAGCGATAATTTGAGCGTGACGCTGCGTAACAGTTTCGACATCTTGCTCATTTTGCGTAAATAGGCAACTTTTTAGACGTGCAGCCTGATTTTGATGGTCGATCACTAAATAATGCTCAGCAACAAAAAAACAGTAATCAGGGCAGTGATTAACGGTATTTACCTTGGGTAAATCTTCAAAGCTCGCGACTAAATCATAAGCAAACAACCCACCAACAAACAGATTTTCAGGTTTTGTGGAATAGGCTTGTGCAAGAGCGGGTAGTGCACGTAAAACGTCTAAGCTAGATGCAGCCTTCAGGCGGCTGTCTTCGTCTAAATCTTGTCCAGGCTGGCTGAACGTTACCGTCAAACTATTTTCTTGCATGCTATGATGCATGATTAAATCTGTTAATTGAGCTAACAGTTTAGGTAATAAGGCCTGGCCATTTGGCGTCAACGCTTCTATTTCAACTTGCTGGCCAAAAGCACGAATACGTAGCGCGCTGTTGACAATCAATAAGCTTTGCAAGTTGGCTTTATTATTAATTTCAGCGGATTCCAACAGCATTGTTGATGGAACTTGATGACACAAATGATTAAATAATAATGTTGGGTCAGGCTGATAATTAATTGGGCTATCCAGATACTTAAAATGTGCTAATGTGGTGTTTTGTTCGTTCATTATGTTGCCTTACGCTAATTTTTGACATAAAAAAACCCGCCGAGGAAGGGCGGGTTTGGCACTGAAACATACAATAACTATGCGCGTGCGGCTTCCGCCCAATTTGGGAAGTCACGCCACCAACGATTTGATAAGTTTAATAAAGTCATTGTATGCCTCACTGGATAAACTGATTATTTTTAGCTTTAGCCGTCTTGCGTACTAGTTAACTGGATCGCGCTATTTATGTCAAGGACTTTATTAATTTATTAGGAAAAATAGTTTTTCATGGAAATAGGAGAAGATATCAATATGTCGACAGCCTCGCCGCCATTAGTGACTCGCTATGACTTACATAGCCATACAAATGCTTCGGATGGTGACCTCACTCCTGCTGAGTTAATCGAACGTGCGGTTGAAAAAGGGGTTAATATTTTAGCGATTACTGACCACGATACCTGTGAAGGTGTATTAGAGGCTCGCCGCTATCTTGCTGAACATGAGCGGCCAATTGAGCTAGTCAATGGCGTTGAAATTTCGACACTTTGGGAGAATATTGAAATACATATAGTGGGCTTAAATTTTTCGCCTTCACATCCCGCGATGGTTCAATTGTTAAAAACACAATCTGAGCATCGTTTAGAGCGTGGTATTGAGATGGGCAGGCGGTTACAAAAAGCAGGCATTGACGATGCATGGGAAAATGCACAACGTATTTCTGGCGGTGGGCAGGTAACGCGGGCACATTTTGCACAATATATAGTGAAAATAGGTAAAGAAAAAACGATTAATAATGTATTTAAACGTTTTTTATCGAAAGGGAAAACAGGGTATGTGCCTGCGAAGTGGTGCACAATTCAAGACTCAATTGACGCAATCCATGCCGCAGGGGGAATGGCGGTATTAGCGCATCCGTCTAAATATCAATTATCCAATAAATGGTTAAAACGGTTGGTTGCGTATTTTAAACAGTGCGGTGGTGATGCTATGGAGGTTTCTCACTGCCAGCAACCGCCAAATGAAAAGCAATATTTAGCAGAATTGGCCAATAATGCTAATTTGTATACATCCGTTGGTTCAGATTTTCATCGGCCTTGCTCTTGGATAGAGCTTGGCAGAAATTTATGGTTGCCCGATGATGACAAGGCTGTTTGGACACTTTGGGATACAGTAAAAACAGCTAATTAATTGATGTATTAATAATGCAGTGTAAAATAATTATTATAAGTGATGATTTATTAATGAGTAAGTCATCTTATGGAATTCAAAGATAGTAGCATTTATAGGTATTTTTGCCGGGTGATGCTGTCGATACCCAAAAATTAGAGGTATGTATGAGCCAGTTTTTTTATATCCATCCGGACAATCCTCAGGCAAGACTTATTAGCCAGAGTGTTGAAATTTTAAATAAAGGCGGAGTGATTGTTTATCCTACAGATTCAGGATATGCCATTGGATGCCGTTTAGAAGAAAAAGATGCTTTACAACGTATCTGTCGGATTCGTCAGCTTGATGCTAACCATAATTTCACATTAATGTGCAGAGATCTCTCTGAGCTATCGAATTATGCGCATGTTGATAATACTGTCTTCCGTTTAATTAAAAATAATACACCAGGTAATTACACCTTTATTTTGCGGGCAACGAAAGAAGTTCCACGGCGTTTAATGAATGAAAAACGTAAAACTATTGGTTTACGTGTACCGTCGAACCCGATAGCTCGAGATTTACTCGAAGCTGTTGGTGAACCGTTGATGTCAACTAGTTTGATTATGCCAGGTGATGATTTCACTCAATCAGACCCTGAGGAAATCCGCGATTTACTCGATAAACAAGTCGATTTGGTGATACATGGTGGTTATATTGGGCAAAAACCAACAACTGTGATTGACTTTACTGATGATACGCCTGTTGTGGCGCGAGTCGGAACAGGGGATCCAACGCCTTTTGAGTAGGTATAAATATATCGAAGCTTAAGGTTCAGTACTGAACTAACTAAAATTGTATTGAATGTGCAATATACAGATAAGTAATAGGGGTTCAGGATAAACCTGTGTATAATGCGCGGGTTTTCAAATTCATTATTGTTTGGCGCGGCAAAAATAGCGCGCCAAAAAGATATTTGACGCCTGTGAAGGCGACAGCAGAGGGTTACATGAGCGTAAAACCGCAAAAAACTGAAAAATTACAGAAAATCCTTGCTCGTTCAGGGCATGGTTCTCGTCGAGAAATCGAAACATTCCTGCAAGCGGGTCGTATTAGTGTTGATGGCAAAATTGCGACACTAGGGGACCGTGTTGAAGTCACACCAGCAACAAAAATTCGTTTAGATGGTCGTTTATTAGCAATCAAAGAGCCTGAAAAGGAAATCTGTCGTGTAATGGCTTACTACAAGCCAGAAGGTGAGTTATGCACACGTCATGATCCTGAAGGGCGTCCAACTGTTTTTAACCGTTTACCACGGTTAACAGGGGCGCGGTGGATTGCTGTTGGCCGTTTGGATGTTAACACTAGTGGTTTATTGTTATTCACAACAGACGGTGAGCTCGCTAACCGTTTAATGCACCCTAGCCGTGAAGTTGAACGTGAATATGCAGTGCGTGTGTTTGGTGAAATTAACGATGCAAAAATTCGTCAATTAACACAAGGTGTACAGTTGGAAGATGGCCCAGCCTCTTTTAAAACGGTTTCTTACCGTGGCGGAGAAGGGATGAACCAATGGTTTAATGTCACCTTAACTGAAGGACGTAACCGCGAAGTTCGTCGCCTTTGGGAATCTGTTGGTGTACAAGTCAGCCGTTTAATCCGTGTGCGTTATGGTGATATCGACTTACCTAAAGGCTTACCGCGTGGAGGATGGACGGAACTTGGTTTAGAGCAAACCAACTATCTCCGTGAGCTGGTGGAACTGTCGGTGGAAACGGAAAGTAAGGTTGCGGTTGAGCGCGATCAACGTCGCATTAAAGCAAACCAAATTCGCCGTGCGGTTAAACGCCATACACAAGTCGCATCGCGTCCGGCATCAAAACGTCAATCATCAAGACCAACAGCGAAACGTCGTACTCGCATCTAAATTTGCTATTCTTTATTCAGTATAAAAACGCAGAGCGTAATTTCTCTGCGTTTTTTTATGTGATCACGCCAATAATCATCCACTCCAGTAATCATCAATCTTATAAACTCATCTTTCAGTAACAGCTATATGCCATATAGATAATTAGAAAATTAATGGTCTAGTTCACATTATTATGAAACCTATCAATAATAGATAATGTTTATGAGATGTTTGTCTCATTTTAATGTAATAAAAAGTCTTAGTATGCCCATTCTTATGAGATGTAACTCACAAAATGTTGGGTTGCTAACTGATAATAAAGATAAATTTACAGATAAACCTATTACTTACCCAGTTTATCCAGATAAATAAAGAATGGTTTAAGTGGATAAACCTGAATAAGGACAAAACATGAAAAAAATAACACTGACTTTGAGTGCGATTGCATTGGCATTGAGTTTTACGGCAACCTCTCAAGCAAAAATTCCAATGCCAGAAACCGTAAGCCCCGGCGTTACCGTTGTTGAACTTGCTCAACAACAGCCTATTCATTGGGTTTCCATCGAACAAATTAAACAAAGCCTAGAAGGGAAAGCACCTATGGCTGTTGGGTTTGATATCGATGATACGGTGTTATTTTCAAGTCCAGGTTTTTACCGTGGTAAATTAGAGTTCTCACCTAACGATTTTAGCTACCTCAAAAATCAACAATTTTGGGAAAAAATGAATAATGAGTGGGACAAATTCAGTATGCCAAAACAAGTGGGTATTGATTTAGTCAAAATGCACTTAGAGCGCGGTGACACTGTTTATTTCATTACTGGCCGTACGAAAACAAAAACGGAAACAGTGACGAAATATGTTCAAGAAGGTTTAGCGATACCTGCGGATAAAATGCAACCTGTTATTTTTGCGGGTGATGAACCAGGGCAAAATAATAAAGTGAGCTGGATGCGTGATCACAAACTTACCATATATTATGGTGATGCTGATGCCGATATCGCAGCAGCACATGAGTTAGGTATTCGCGGTGTTCGTATTTTACGTGCGGCAAACTCATCTTACCAACCATTACCAAAAGCAGGTCGCTTTGGTGAAGAGGTTGTGATTAATTCAGAATATTAATTCAATAAGTGCAATGCAAATAATAAATATCCTCCGACTAATGCCGGAGGATATTTATTCAAAAATGAGTGCAGCAGAAAGGAGGCCAGAAAAGGGCTGTAAATTCTTTTGGCGGGAAAATCTGAACAGACTCGAAAGCTGGCTAAGTAACATAAAAAATCCGTAATCTTGGGATAATTACGGATTTTTGTAGAACTGTAGGGTCGTTAAACTGATTATTTAGCTCTTAACTGATCGGCATTAGGTAAATTGACCCCTTTATTGCATAACTTAATAATAATTGTCTGTATTGATGATTACTTCACCGCCTAATATTTTACCATCTGGGCTGTTATAAACCATAGGTGCAGTGACGCGAGTTTGATTTTTTGATGAAATAGTACCGTAAGGATTAAATAAAGCAGTTTTTGCATTTATAGTTGCGTTATAATCAGCACTAATTAAGCCGTGGTATCCGTTATCAATAATATCTGCATTTAATTTTAAATTATTAAAAGCTGAAATTGTACCGTTTGAATTATACAGATTTTCATTGATATTCATTTGAACATCACCAGAAGCTAACGCTTTTTCAGTCCAGTTAGTTTTAACCTCTCCTATATAATTGTTAAAGGTATTTGCTTTAATATTGATAGAACCATCAACTGCATTTATTCCTGCTTTATCATCTGTGACACCGTATTTTTGGGCATGATTGGAAAAATCTGAACTCCAACGGTTGTCTAGTTCGTTTGTTTTGATTACTAAATTACCATTTGTACTAATTAAGCCTTCTTTATTAATTATTTTATTTGCTGCATTAATATCTAAATTAGTTGCGTTGATATAACCTGCAGTGTTATCTAATTTATCGGTATTGATGGTAGATTTACCCGCCTTGGAAATAATAGCACCAGAGTTGATAAGTGATGGCGTCTCGATAGTTAAAAGACGACCACTTTCAATCGTTGAGTCTTTACCATTGGTTAATGACTTTTCTGCAACTAGATCCATTCTTCCATTCGTAGTTTTGATTGAAGAAGTGCGGTTATTTATTTCCTCACTTTTTAAGTTCATACGTCTTTTTGCATTGATTAACGCATTATTTTTGTTTTCAATAGAAACAGCTGCCTCAATTGTAATATCACGACCAGTAAGTAAAGCATCATTATTGTAAACAATGCTACCTGAATTAATGTTTAATTCATTACCGGCTGAAATTACACTTTTAATAGAATTAGGAAACATATTGGATGAATTTTCAACATTATTAACTGTTTTGATGTTCATATCACCTTTGGTGGCCTGTATTTTGCCGCCATAGTTGCCAATCATGTTAGCATCAGCATTTAAATTCTGATTTGCAGTGATCTCACCACCAGAATAGTTAAGGATATAGCCATCAGTATTGATATTAATATCGTTGTTTTTTGATTTAATAGCACCGGTGTTTTCAATTCCGCTTAAATTGTGAACATAGGCAGGATTACTGGTTGCGGTAATATTTACGTCACCAATAGCATCCATTGTTTTATAATTGAAAATATTACCATTACTGGCAATTCGTAAACCATCATCACCAGCGGAGATAATGCCTTTATTGCTAATAGCACTATTATTTCCAGTGGATATCAGCGTAATTTTATCTGCGTACATTCCACCTAATGCTGAAATATCGATAGCAATATTTGGGGTGTTAGTATTGGAACTGGCAGATTTTATAAGTTGTCCATTTTTACTAATAACATTGGTACCTGTAATTATATTTATCTCATCAGCATTCATCTTGGCTGATATAGCAGCCGTTTTTGCTAAGATATCAGTAGGTGAGTTTGAATTAAATTTATCAGTAATGACGATTTGACCTTTGTCAACATTGATAGTGAAATCACCATTAAGTTGTGGTGTTATTTTCCCTGTCGTGAGTGTTGCTCTATTTGTGTTAATGAAACCACAATTATTACAAGTAATACCTGAAGCATTGGCAACAATAACTTGAGCACTATTACCAGCAACTTCAATCATTCCATTTAATTGGGTTGCTTTATTAGAATTAACTTCATTTAGAATAACAGTTGCAGCATTACCTTGAAGATTGCTGTTGGCTTTAATATTACCCGCTAATTGCGTATTGATATCTGCTTTACTGTTATTGAGTACGACACCTTTTTTGTCAACATCAAATTTACTATAAATATTATGAGAAACACCATTATTAGATGGGGTCTTTATATTTACAATAGTTGCGCCATTTGGTGCTTTAATGACACCAGCGCCATTGGTGTTAACAATATCTGCTTGCGCAATAGAAATTGTACCTAAAAAAATGGAAATTCCTAAAAAAACAGATTTTAATTTTAGGGTAGGATGGTTGTAATATTCTTTGTTATTTTGTTTCATATTAATCTCTAATTTATCGATAGATATAAAATACGTAGATGATAAATAAAATAAGCTATAGGATTGTACGTTAATAAAAATTTAAATAAAAATTAATTCTTTTTAAGACTATGCAATTGACGTCAATTAGATGTTATATCTATAAAGGTGAAAAAATGGGTATTTATCACTTGGCTTGTAAAATTTCCTTGTATATTCAATATGTAAACTTTACTCTAAAATGGAGATCGTATACGTTATTACTTAAGTGAGTTCTCCTATCTATTGTGACTTTACAATAAGCATAGATAAGATATGTTTAACACTTATTATTATTGTTGTTGGGTAGTGGCATTTGGCTGTTATATATTAGGTTTTAATTTCGCCACTTATTAATTATTTGTTTGTGTTTGTTTCGGTAGATATAGTGTGAGAATATTATTTAGGCGCGGTCGGTAATAAGCCCTTATAGGGCTAGAATAAACCACCCGCTATGCGAGTGGTTATGATTGTAATATATTAGTTTGTCACAACTGCATCAATAATCACACGGTTACCCGTGATACTTCCAGCCGTTCCATTACTTACTATAGGGCTGGTGACTTTAGTCGTGTTAGTAGAACGTAAAGCACCATATTGGTTGTTAATACGATTTTTTGAATCAATGGTGAGATTTTTCCCTGCGGCCACTGTTCCTGAATAGTTTTCTAATGTGCCAACATCCAGTTTCTGGCTATTAGCGCTTTTGATTTCTCCATAATTATTATTGAGTGTTGCTTTGAGCTTAACGTCAATATCATTACGTGCAGCGGTATTATTTTCTACATTTGCAGCAATAGAACCATAGGTATTATGTAACGTATCACCTTTAACTTTAATAGTTCCATTATTGGTTTGTAGGCCACCATTTTGGTTTGTTAGTCCAAATTTAGTATTAATGAGTTTAAAGTCACTACTGTAACTGTTGTTCAAATAACTGGTTTCAATATCGAGATTATTTTCTGCATTAATTAACCCTGCTTGGTTATCAATACTATAGGCTTTAATCGTAAGATTTTGTCCTTTGATATAGCCAGAACGGTTGTTCATTGAATTAGCATTAATAACGGATTTGCCGTTATTCGAAACAATCGCTCCGGTGTTATTGAGCTGGTTAGCATTGATATTCATCAAGCGACCACTATGAATGGTTGACGTTCCCGCATTAGTGAGTGATACCGACGCATCTAAATTCATCTGGCCATCAATGGCATTTATTTCAGAATTAGTTTGCGTTAAGTACATCGTACTGATGTCTGCATGGCGTTGTGCAGTAATTTTGCTATTTGATGTGTTATCAATTGCGGATTGCGTGCTGATTTTGCTATCTCGCCCTGCAGTAATATTGGAGTTTTCATTCACAACACGAACGGCATTAATCGTTATATCACGCCCAGCATTGAATCCTTTTACTGGATCATTTGGATTGGCGAGATTGTCCCTGTTGTAAATTGTACTCATGGAATGAATGTCGATATTACCTTTAGTAGACTGAACGATACCATTATCATTTACAAATGAATCAGAGAGTGTATTAACATTCTGCAGAGCGATTATCGAACCACGATTGTTGCTTAGTGTACCTAATGTACTTAGATTAATATCATTGTTATAGGATGTGATATCACCATTATCATTATTAATTACACCCGTTCCTGCAACGGTAATATTGACGTTTTTATTACCCGCAATGCGACCGTTATTGGTAAGGCTTGCTGCTTTAATATCAATATCACCCGCTGCGTTCATATTACCATTGGTATTATTCACCGTTCCTGCGGTATCAATAGAAATTGCGCCATTATAGGTACCAATATCCCCTAAATTACTGACACCAACGCCAGTTTCAGTGGCTATTAATGAGATTTTATTGGCATACATACCGCCAATCGACGAAACATCAATCCCAACAGTGGGTTTTGTTCCAATTGCAGCGGCTGTACCCGTCACATCCCCAGCCGAATTGACGTGATTACTTCCAGCTATCAAATTGATGCGCTGTGTATCAATAATGCCATTAATGGCCACCGAACGTGCAATTAAATCTGTCGGAGAATTGGTATCTAATCTCCCATTGATGGCAATTTTACCTTGCTGCACATTATAGTTAGCAATGGAGCCATCATTTGCTAGCTCTACTTTACCGGTTGTCAGTGTTGTACGATTGGTGTTGATAAAGCCACAGTTGTTACATGTAACTCCGGACGCATTAGCAACGATTACTTGCGCTTTGCCGCCTGCAACCTCAATCATGCCATTTAATGTGGTTGCCGCATTTGAATTTATTTCGTTTAAGATAACTTTAGCTCGCCCGCCAGCAACATTGGTATTGCCACCAATTTTGCCGCCAATGAGCGTATTAGAATTTTTTGCACTGTTATTTAAAATAACGCCTTTTTGGTCAACATCGAATTGGCTATAGGTATTATGAGAAACACCAGCCTGGCTTGGTTTATTAATATAAACGACAGTCGGTCCATTACCTTGATTTAATATACCAGCCCCATTAGTTGGTGTAATTGCCGCTTGAGCAACAGTAGTAGTTCCAACGATTATTGAAACACATAAAAAGAGTGGGTTAAATTTCATTTTTGTGAAATTCAAATGAGAATTTGAAACGTTTTTCATATATATCCCTTAAATAAAATAGAAAAATCTAAGATAACTAACAATCCATTATTGCAGTTTAATTATGCTTAAATAGAAAACTAAATAAAATTAATAATGTTAACATGGGTAAATATATCGTTATTCATTGATAACTAACTAAAACTGAATAAAAGCGGAGTAATATCTATTTTTATAGATTAGTTTGTTTTTTTATCAATAGGTTGTGTTTACGCATTTTTAGCCTGTTAGGAGGATTTTACTCACGTAGCAATACGTAATCATTTTAATTAAAGAGGAGGTTTTCAATAAATAGCATTAATTATTTTTATATTTATTCTTTATCGTTATAAAATAATTGTGATACTTGATGAACAAAAGTTAGCAAAAAAATTCATACTACCAAAAAATATTTTCCAATATGGAGTTCACACTAAATTAGTGTTACCAATGAAAAGTATTAAATAACTTTTTTATAGGTTAACTGATGGCTTAGTTAGAAAAATAGCTAGTGAAATAGATTAGAAGTGCAATAATAAAAAATAACGCCTTATTATTGCACTTTGTTATCGGATGATTACCAATCAATCCCTTTTTGAGCTTTAATCCCAATATCAAATGCATGTTTCACTGGGCGCATTTCTGTTACTGTATCAGCTAATTCGATTAAATCTCGGTGGCAACCTCTGCCAGTGATCACAACAGATTGATTGGCAGGGCGGCTTTGTAATGCTTGGATCACTTCTGCTAATTCGAGATAATGGTAACTTACCATGTAGGTGAGTTCATCTAAAATAACTAAATCGTACTGTGGGTCACTTAATAATTGTTTGGCGTAGTGCCAAGTTTCTATACAGGCGAGGGTGTCTGTCTCTTTGTTTTGAGTTTCCCAAGTGAACCCTGTGGACATAACATAGAAGGGAACGCCTTGGGGTTCTAACAGCTCACGTTCACCATTATCCCAGCCACCTTTAATAAATTGAACAACAGCGGCTTTTTTACCATGGCCTACTGCACGGCAAACAGTACCAAATGCCGCTGTCGTTTTGCCTTTTCCATTTCCAGTAAAGACAATAACGATACCCCGTTCAATTTGAGCGGCTTCAATTCGTGCATCCACTTTTTCTTTTAAACGTTGTTGACGTTCTTCGTGTCGGCTTTGAGACATCATTTTTACTCCGCAGCACCGGGCTTGCGTCCGGGTTGTGCATCATAGCTACTTCCTGTTTTACGCAGGCTATCATCACCCATCAAATAGATATAAATAGGCATGATATCAGCAGGAGTTTTCAATTTAAGAGGATCTTCGTCAGGGAATGCGCTTGCTCGCATAGAGGTTCGAGTTCCACCTGGATTAATACAATTTACACGAAGATTACTGTGCTTATACTCTTCGGATAGAATTTGCATTAAACCTTCTGTCGCAAATTTAGAGACAGAATAAGCTCCCCAACCGGCTCGACCTTGTTTACCTACACTTGAACTGGTAAAAACTAACGAGGCATTAGGCGCTTTAAGTAATAGAGGGAGCAAAGCTTGAGTTAGCATGAATGTGGCATTAACATTTATTTGCATCACATCATGCCATAGGTCACTGGGTTGCTCAGAGATAGGGGCTACTACACCAAGTATTCCCGCGTTGTGTAAAACGCCATCCAAATAAGGCGTTATTGACGCAACTTGCGAAGCGAGTGTATGGCAGTCATCAATTGTTGCGGTTAATAAGTCTAATATAAAGCAAGGTGGATTCTTTCCATCTAAAGCCGCTATTTCATCACTAACTGATTGTAATTTATGCAGTGTTCTACCAACAAGAATAAGGGATGCACCATAGCGCGCATAAGTGAGAGCGGCTTCACGGCCAATGCCATCACCGGCACCTGTCACGAGAATAGTTTTACCTTTCAATAGGTCTTGTCTAGGCTGATATTGGAGCATATTCTTTCCTACTATTGTGATTAGCATGTATGGTTATCATCGCACTGATTGTGATAATTGGCTAATCTAACATAGTATTAACAAGGTTTGTCGTGCCAACTCTGTTTTTTTCTGGTTGTTTGCGCGTAATCGTGAGATTATTTTTGTATTGAAGATAAATATCAAAAGGATCAGATTGTGGAGTATTTCTCATTGTATGGGCTATTTTTAGCAAAAGTCGTTACGATTTTGGTAGCGGTGGTTTTGCTGGCTGTTTTTGTGTTTGGCGTAGGTATGCGCAGACAAGGAGCAAAAGGTGCTTTGAAAATCACAGATTTAGGTGAAAGCTATCGTGAGCGTCAGCGCCAAATGCAACAGATAAAAATGAATGAATCAGAACATAAGGCATGGCTAAAAGCATTTAAAAAACAGCAAAAAGCAAAATCAAAAAGTGAGAAAACTGGGGCTAAATTAGGCCAAACAGGGGTTAAAAAGCCTTGCTTATATGTCTTAGACTTCAAAGGTAGTATGGATGCACGTGAAGTTGCCTCTTTACGTGAAGAGATCAGTGCAATTCTCGCTGTTGCAGACCAACAGGATGAGGTTTTGTTAAGACTTGAAAGCCCTGGTGGGATGGTTCATGGTTATGGCTTAGCGGCTTCACAATTACTAAGAATCAAAGAAAAAAATATCCCACTGACTATTGCGGTAGATAAAGTCGCTGCGAGTGGTGGATATATGATGGCGTGCATCGCAGATAAAATTATCGCAGCGCCATTTGCCATTATTGGTTCGATTGGTGTTGTCGCTCAAATTCCAAATATTCATCGGTTATTAAAAAAGCATGATGTTGATGTTGAACTTCACACCGCTGGCGAATATAAACGTACATTGACCATGTTAGGTGAGAACACGGAGCAAGGTCGTAAGAAATTTGTTGAAGATTTAAATTCAACACATGAATTGTTTAAACAATTTGTTCATCAAAATCGCCCATCTTTAGATATTTCTGCAGTTGCAACAGGGGAGTATTGGTATGGTTCACAGGCGCTTGATAAAGGGCTTGTGGATAATATTGGTGTGAGTGATGATTTTATTATTAATGCGATTGATACTAAGGAAATAGTTAGTATCCGTTATGTATTAAGTAAAAAAATGATGGATAAGTTTATGGGAAGCGCGGCAAAGAGCGTGGATAATTTATTATTGCGCTGGTGGCAGCGTGGGCAAAAACCACTCTTGTAATTTCGAATTTTGCCTAGCGAATAAGCGTTTTTAAATCTACTATTAATTTACCGGCTTTTTAGCCGGTAAATTATATACAAAGAGCAAACGTGTTAATTAGTTATTATCACTCAATTGGTATTGTTCTGATAGTACATGAGCAAGGTGTTTGTACATATTAAAAGCAGCGGTACTCTTTAAGGTAGGGATACTGTTCTCATCTAAGAAGAACTCCCCTTTAAATACCAATGTACCTCGATGCTGCTCTACAGTATCAACAAACATACCATGAATATAATCATCATGTTTCTTTATGATATCATTAGCTTTTTCAAGTAACTCTTTTTTTGTGATGAACGGTAAATTGTCTTGCATAACTTGGCTTCCTTGAAAAAATAATTGGTTGCTTCTAGCATTTTATCAGGTAGAGTGTGTGGTTTTCAATTGTGACTAAACATCTTTATATGGTTAAAATCAGTCGACTAGAAGACACTTTGTGCCTTTTAGAATAACGTGATTGAGTTTATAAGTTTTGTTTCAACACAAATAATTGTTTAAAAATATATTGATATATTGTGATTGTGTCGCAATATAAAAAAGAGATTCTCATTTTGCGCATTTTAATGTAGAAATGCGCCATTGTTGATATTTAGGTAAAGGTAAATATGGGTAAAGCTCTTGTTATAGTGGAGTCCCCGGCAAAGGCCAAAACGATTAATAAGTATCTTGGCAGTGGCTACGTTGTAAAAAGCAGCGTTGGCCACATTCGTGATCTGCCGAAAAGCGGCTCTGGTTCACAAACCGGCTCACAAAAGAGTACAGGCTCATCTACCGACAAAACAAAGAAAGTGAAAAAAGATCCGCGTGACGCATTAGTTAAGCGCATGGGGATTGACCCTTACCATGGTTGGAAAGCGAATTATCAAATTCTACCAGGTAAAGAAAAAGTGGTCTCTGAACTTAAATCACTAGCGGAGGATGCTGATCACATCTACCTCGCAACGGACTTGGACCGAGAAGGGGAAGCTATTGCGTGGCATTTGCGTGAAGTGATTGGTGGAGACGATTCTCGTTTTAGTCGTGTTGTATTTAATGAGATCACCAAAAATGCGATCACTCAGGCATTTGATAGCCCTGGGGAATTAAATATAGATAGAGTTAACGCACAACAAGCGCGTCGTTTTATGGACCGAGTTGTGGGTTACATGGTTTCTCCACTGTTGTGGAAAAAAGTGGCTCGTGGCTTATCTGCTGGTCGTGTTCAATCAGTTGCAGTGAAACTGATAGTTGAACGTGAACGGGAAATTAAAGCCTTCGTTCCTGAAGAATATTGGGAACTGCATGCCGACTTAGCCGATAAAGATATCGCTAATTTGCGTATGGAAGTCACTTCACAAGGTGGTAAGGCATTTAAGCCAGTCAATAAAGCGCAAACAGAGGCGGCGGTTAAATTACTGGAAAATGCCCGTTTTGCGGTTACTGACCGTGAAGATAGGCCGACATCCAGTAAACCGAGCGCACCGTATATCACCTCAACGCTACAACAAGCTGCTAGTACCCGTTTAGGTTTCGGCGTGAAAAAAACCATGATGATGGCTCAGCGTCTTTATGAGGCGGGTTACATCACTTATATGCGTACTGACTCAACAAACTTGAGTCAAGATGCACTCGACATGGTTCGTGGCTATATTAATGATAATTTTGGCGCGAAATACCTGCCAAAAGATGCCAATGTGTATAGTAGCAAAGACAATTCGCAAGAGGCACACGAAGCCATTCGTCCTTCTAGTGTCGATGTTTTACCTGAGTCACTAAAAGACATGGAGAACGACGCGAAAAGGTTGTATCAATTGATTTGGAATCAGTTTGTGGCTTGTCAAATGACACCTGCGAAATATGATTCAACAACCTTAACAGTCAAAGCAGGGGATTTTGAACTAAAAGCCAAAGGGCGTACTCTGCGCTTCGATGGTTGGACGAAAGTCATGCCTGCACTGCGTAAAAATGATGAAGACAAAACGCTGCCACCAATACAAGTTGGTGCGGAGTTGTCTTTGGTTGAGCTATTGCCTAGCCAACACTTTACTAAGCCGCCGGCACGTTTTAGTGAAGCGTCCTTAGTTAAAGAGTTAGAAAAGCGTGGTATTGGCCGTCCTTCAACGTATGCAGCGATTATTTCGACGATCCAAGACAGAGGTTATGTCAAAGTTGAAAACCGTCGTTTCTATGCAGAAAAAATGGGTGAAATCGTCACAGACCGCTTAGAGGAAAACTTTAACGATCTGATGAACTATGATTTTACTGCACGTATGGAAGACCAATTGGACCATGTTGCAAACCATGATGCCGAATGGAAAGCCGTATTAGATGAATTCTTCTCTGATTTTAGTAAGCAGCTCGATGTTGCTGAAAAAGAACCAGAGGAAGGGGGAATGCGCACCAACCCAATGGTAATTACCTCAATTACCTGCCCTGATTGTGAACGCCATATGGGCATTCGTACCGCATCAACTGGGGTATTTTTAGGTTGCTCTGGTTACGCATTACCACCCAAAGAGCGTTGTAAAAAAACGATTAACCTTATCCCTGAAGACGAAGTCCTTAATGTCCTTGAAGGGGATGATGCGGAAACTAATGCGTTAAGAGCCAAACGCCGCTGTCCAAAATGCGGCACCGCGATGGACAGCTATTTGATTGATAATGGCCGTAAATTACATGTTTGTGGTAATAACCCTGCGTGTGAAGGTTATGAAATCGAAGAAGGCGAGTTTCGTATTAAGGGTTATGACGGCCCAGTCATTGAGTGTGACAAGTGTGGTTCAGAAATGCACCTGAAAATGGGGCGTTTTGGTAAGTACATGGGTTGCACCAACGAAGAGTGTAAAAATACGCGTAAAATCTTACGAAGTGGTGAAGTGGCACCACCGAAAGAAGATCCAGTGCCATTGCCGGAACTTCCATGTGAAAAATCTGATGCGTATTTTGTGTTACGTGATGGGGCTGCTGGCGTTTTCCTTGCGGCGAATACATTCCCTAAATCACGAGAAACACGTGCACCACTAGTGGCAGAATTACAGCGTTTTAAAGACCGTTTACCTGAAAAACTCGCTTATTTAGCTGAAGCACCGGCTGAAGACGGTGAAGGTAACCCAACTGTCGTCCGTTTTAGTCGTAAAACGAAACAACAATATGTTTCTTCAGAGAAAAACGGCAAAGCAACGGGTTGGAGTGCATTCTACGTTGACGGTAAGTGGGAAGTAAAAGAAAAGTAATAGCTCTCTTTTGTTTCCAAACAAAAAAGCCAATCATTTAATTAGATTGGCTTTTTTATTAACTTGTCAATTTCATATCAATGCCTATCAGTGAATAACCCGCTGTTATACTGTCCATTCCTTTATTTCTTATCGTTCACTGTGATACAGCCACCAATTTTTAACTAAACTCAAATGTAGCACCAAAGTGATAACTAATTTGTGTTAACTTAAGATAGAGTCGTTGTAGTTATCAATTGGCAGTAATAATCCTTACCTTGCTGAAATATTTAGGTAAGTCGATGGAATGATAGATAAAAGTTATCCACCGGAGGCAAAATGAAGTTAAAAATGTGTTTACTGGCTGCATTATTGACAGCGGGGACAGCGTACGCTGCTCAGTCTACTGTTGTATTAAAAGAAGCGACACCCACAGGTGATGGTAAAGCAATAGGTGAGGTTGTTATCTCAGAAACGGAATATGGATTACTGTTCACGCCTAAATTAACAGGACTACAAGCAGGCATTCATGGCTTCCATATTCATGAGAACCCAAGCTGCGAACCTGCAGAAAAAGACGGTAAATCGGTACCTGCATTAAAAGCAGGTGGTCATTTAGACCCAGCCAAAACAGGCGTTCATAAAGGCCCTTATGATAACACAGGGCATTTAGGCGATTTACCCGGCCTAGTTGCCGATAGCCAAGGTAATGCTAATTATGCGGTACTAGCGCCACGTTTAAAATCACTCAAAGATGTTCAAGACCGCGCATTGATGGTGCATGTGGGTGGTGATAACTATTCTGATAATCCAGAAGCGTTAGGCGGTGGTGGGGCTAGGATGGCCTGCGGCGTCATCAAATAATACGCGTCATATTTCAAGCTGTGGCGTTGTTAGCTGCGCTTGCTAACCCTAGTCACATACTTATGTATGCTCCTAGGGCTTAGCGCCGCTTGCTGCCTAGCCACAACTTGAACTATTTAGCGTATTGTATTGATTATAAAGTAGTTTAAAAGACAGTATTGCATTGATTAGAATATGATTTAAACAGCAGAATTGTTATCTGGACTTACTAATGTTAATTACATACTGATGTATGCTCCTAGGGCTCAGCGCCGCTTAATGCCTAGTCATAAAAAGAAGGCTCACGCTAAATTTCGAGCCTTCTTTTGTCATTGATAAATTACCAAATACGAATACGCTGTTCTGGTGCCAAATACAGGGCGTTATTTTTATCAACACCGAATGTTTCGTACCAGTCATCAATATTGCGTACTACGCCATTTGCGCGAAATTGGTTAGGGCTATGAGGGTCCGTCATAATCTTATTACGTTCAGATTCTTTATTTGACAGCTCTTGCCACGTGCGTGCCCAAGCAATGAAGAAACGCTGTAACCCAGTTGTTCCGTCAATAATTGGAGCCTCACCATTTGGGTAATTTTCTTTGGCAAATTGCTTATAAGCACTTAAGGCGATATTTAACCCACCGAGGTCACCAATATTCTCCCCTAATGTAAGCTCACCGTTCACCTTTAAGCCATCAACAGTAAAGCCGTTATATTGTTCAACAAGCTTAGCGGTTTTCTCTTTGAAGTGGGTTTTAGCGCTCTCACTCCACCAATTACGTAACTGCCCGGTTCCGTCATATAAACTGCCTTGGTCGTCAAAACCATGGCCCATTTCGTGGCCGATGACTGCACCTATTGCGCCATAGTTATAGGCTGGGTCAACATTAGGGTCAAAGAACGGTGCTTGTAAAATTGCAGCAGGGAACACAATTTCATTTTGAACAGGGTTGAAATAGGCATTAACTGTTTGTGGCGTCATTCCCCATTCCCATTGACGAACAGGCTGACCAATTTTGCCAATCATATCATCATATGACCAAGCTAAAACTTGCTTATAATTATCTAATAATGAATCGGGCTTGAGGTTAATCTCACTGAAATCATTCCATTGGTCTGGATAACCCACTTTAACCGTGAATTGTTCCAATTTTTTAAGGGCTTCTTGACGAGTAGGCTCATCCATCCAGTCATTGACTTTTAAGCGTGAATTAAATGTTCCTCTCACATAACTAACCAAATCTTTAATTTTTTCTTTAGCTTGAGGGTCGAAATATTGTTCGACGTAAATTTGCCCTAATGGCTCGCCTTGGAGTGAGTTAACGGTTTGCAAAGCGCGCTCTTGGCGGGTGCGTTGCTTCTCAATACCATTGAGTTTTTTCGAGTAAAAATCAAACTGTGCATCTGCGATGGTTTGGTTTAAATAACGTGCGTGCTCACTAATATACTGAAAGGTTAAGTAATCTTTTAATGTCGAAACTGGGGTATCTGCAAAAATCTTTGCAGTTTGTTCAACTGCGCTGTCCGTTTCAACGACCACTTTCGCAAGTTGCTTATCAGTTAACTTGCGGCTAGTAATAAAGCTATCCCAATCAAAACCTTGGGTATGGTTTTTCATTTCAGTTAAGGTCATTGCATGGTAATTTTTGATAGTGTCACGGCGGGCCTCAGGGCTCCAATGTACAGTTGCAATCGCTTTTTCTAAATCAAAAATTTTCTGTGCTTTTTGTGTGACATCTTTTTCACCGGCTAGCTCTAACATGGTAGCGATATAAGCGATATAACTTTTTCGAATATCTTCCATTTGCGGTGTGTTATCGAGGTAATAAGTCCGATTAGGTAGCCCTAAGCCACCTTGGCCGATATAAAGCACATAGGTATCCGGTGCTTTAGCATCTAAGTCTACCCAATAAGAAATCAATGATTTGTAGTCGGGTTGGGTCATTAACTGGCTAATATCACTATGGCTTTTAGCTTTCTTAATGGCATCTAAATCGGATTTTATTGGGGTAATTCCTGCCTGCTCGATAGCCGTTTCATTCAGGTAACTAAGATATAAATTTCGAATATTTCGTTGATTATGCGTAAGTTTGTTTTCGGGGATCTGCTGTAGCTGGTCAATTATCGATTGAATTTGTTTTTCTGTATTTAAGTATAATTCTACAAAAGAGTTAATACGTGGCATACCGGTAGGGATTTGCGCTTTATTTACCCAATCTTCATTCACATAACGGTAAAAATCATTGCCGGGTTCAATCGTGTCAGACAAAACAATTTTTTGTTGTCCATAACTAACTTCTTTTGCCAATAGTGACGGGGCAAAAGAAATAGTCGACATACCAATAATTAAAGCCAAAACATTTAAACGCATGTAACCACCTCTCTTCGTTGAGAATTACGATATCCACTCTAATACGTTAAACCTTGGAGCGAGTGTTCTGCAAAATTTATTTCACTTATTGAACCACATAATGAAATAAAGTTAATCCGTCTTTGCAGTACCTTACTGCTTTTCTTCATTGTAGAGGGGATTTAGATGAAATTTTATCATCATACTGTTTATTCTTCAGAGAATGATGTTATATTGGTTATATCAAATAAATCAATTATAACTATTAGCTATATGTAATATTCTTTAGCTATAGATAGCAAATGCACATTATTCCTGTATGAGGTAGACTGAAATATGAAATTGCAGCAATTACGTTATATTGTTGAAGTGGTTAACCATGACTTGAATGTCTCCTCAACCGCTGAGGGGCTTTTTACGTCACAGCCCGGTATCAGTAAACAAGTGCGGATGCTTGAAGATGAGCTTGGGATCCAAATTTTTGCGCGTAGTGGTAAGCACTTAACGCATGTTACTCCCGCAGGGGAAGAAGTGGTACGGATCTCCCGAGAAGTGCTATCAAAAATAGAAGCGATCCGCTCGGTTGCTGGGGAGCATACTTATCCAGATAGAGGTAGCTTGAGTATTGCCACGACACATACACAAGCTCGTTATGCTTTACCTCCGACAATAAAAGGTTTTATTGAGCGTTATCCACATGTTTCATTGCATATGCAGCAAGGGTCACCAACGCAAATCGCTGAGGAAGTGTGCAAAGGTAACAGTGATTTTGCGATAGCAACCGAAGCATTGCACCTTTATAACGATTTGATTATGTTGCCATGCTACCATTGGAATCGCTGTGTGGTCGTGCAAAAAGACCATCCACTTGCAACGAAAAAAAATGTCACTATTGAAGATATCTCTGAATATCAAATTGTAACCTATACTCATGGGTTTACTGGCCGTTCAGAATTAGATGTGGCATTTCAGAAAATTGGTCTTGAGCCCAAAATTATTTTTACTGCAACCGATGCTGACGTGATTAAAACCTATGTTAGATTAGGGTTAGGGATCGGTATTATCGCGAGTATGGCCGTTGACCCTGTTAGTGATAGCGATTTAGTTGTGATTGATATGCGTGATAAGTTCAGCTATAGCACAACCAAGATTGGTTTTAAACGTACTAGTTTCTTGCGTAGTTATATGTATGATTTTATGTGGCGTTTCGCACCGCATCTAACCCGTGATGTGGTAGATAAAGCGGTTGCTATACGTAACAATGAAGAAATTGAAGAGTTTTTTAAAGATATGAAACTGCCTATCATTTAATTTCTTTATATTTTTGCCTTGTCATAATTTGTAAGTAGGAACCCTAGTGATCGTATTTCTAGGGTTTTTATTATTACCGAGTTGGTGTACTTGGTTTTTTCCTGACTTATTTCCCTTCTTATCTTAAATTTCCTATTATTAATAGAGAAAAATTCAATATTTGGCACAAAATCTATAAATCAAATTTCTAGAGCAACTATGATTACAATTGGTTAACAAAAAATAATGGTGGTAAATACAAATATTGCCATAGCCATAAAAACCAAGGAGGAGTTATGTCGTTGAGTCTAAAAACAACGAGTGCTTCGACACTCAATGTTGGAAACAAGCAGTATAATTACTTCAGTTTAGCGCTTGCTGAAAAAAAGCTCGGTGAGGGGACTAAATTACCTAAGTCATTAAAAGTTTTACTCGAAAATTTATTACGTCATATTGATGGCACCTCAGTTGTCGAACAAGATTTACAAGCAATAATTGACTGGCAAAAAAACGCGCATGCAGATAGAGAAATTGCTTATCGCCCAGCGCGTGTTCTCATGCAAGACTTCACGGGTGTTCCTGCTGTTGTTGACCTTGCCGCTATGCGTGAAGCAGTTAAATCCCTTGGCGGCAATGTTGAGCAAGTAAACCCGTTGTCACCTGTTGATTTAGTGATTGACCACTCAGTGATGGTGGATGAGTTTGCAACCGAATCAGCATTTGGCGATAACGTTGAAATTGAAATGGCGCGTAACCATGAACGTTATTTATTTTTACGTTGGGGCCAAAAAGCATTTAATCGTTTTCAAGTGGTGCCGCCGGGTACCGGTATCTGTCACCAAGTTAATTTAGAATACCTTGGCAAGGCAGTATGGTATGAAGAAATTGACGGTAAATTATATGCTTATCCCGATACTTTAGTGGGTACGGACTCTCATACGACGATGATCAATGGGTTAGGTGTGTTAGGTTGGGGTGTCGGTGGTATTGAAGCTGAAGCCGCGATGTTAGGCCAACCGGTTTCAATGCTGATCCCTGATGTTGTTGGTTTTAAATTAACAGGGAAATTATCCGAAGGGATAACGGCAACCGACCTTGTATTGACGGTAACACAAATGCTACGTCAACATGGTGTTGTGGGTAAATTTGTTGAATTTTATGGTGATGGCCTAGCGGATTTACCATTAGCAGACCGAGCAACGATTGCGAATATGTCACCAGAATATGGCGCAACTTGTGGTTTTTTCCCTGTTGATGAAGTGACGCTATCTTATATGCGTTTAACTGGGCGCAGTGATGATGAAATTGCGCTGGTGGAAGCTTATAGCAAAGAACAGGGTTTGTGGCGTTATGCAGGTGATGAACCTATTTTTACCAGTACACTTGAGTTAGACATGTCGACGGTTGAATCCAGCTTAGCAGGCCCTAAACGTCCGCAAGATAGAGTTGAACTCAGCCAAGTACCAAAAGCATTTCGCGGTGCAGTAGAGTTAGAAGTTAATAAAAAAATTCAATCGAGCTATCCTTCTGTTAAATATCAAAATAAAACTTTTGAGTTAACCGATGGTGCAGTCGTTATTGCGGCAATTACATCTTGTACGAATACGTCGAACCCAAGTGTATTAATGGCCGCAGGACTATTAGCGAAAAAAGCCGTTGAAAAAGGGTTAGTCCGTCAGCCATGGGTTAAATCATCATTGGCACCGGGTTCAAAAGTTGTCACTGATTATCTTGCTGTCGCGGGTTTAACGCCTTATTTAGATAAGCTCGGATTCAATCTTGTCGGATATGGATGCACAACCTGTATTGGTAACTCAGGCCCATTACCAGAACCAATAGAAGAGGCGATTAAACAAGCGGATCTTACCGTTGGCGCTGTGTTATCGGGTAACCGTAACTTTGAAGGGCGAATTCATCCATTGGTGAAAACCAACTGGTTAGCATCACCGCCACTTGTTGTTGCATATGCTCTGGCGGGTAACATGAATATCAACTTGAAAACCGATCCTATCGGTGTCGATAAATCAGGTAACGATGTTTATTTGAAAGATATTTGGCCATCGAGTGCTGAAATTGCCCAAGCTGTACAGCAAGTTAAAACAGACATGTTCCGCAAAGAATATAATGCGGTCTTTGAAGGTGATGACGCTTGGAGAGCATTGAAAGTTGAAAGCTCTTCAACTTATCACTGGCAAGAAGACTCAACTTATATTCGCCATCCACCTTTCTTTGAAGGTATGCAAGTTCAGCCAGCACCGGTCAAAGATATTCATGGTGCAAATATTTTAGCGATCCTCGGCGACTCGGTAACTACTGACCATATTTCTCCTGCAGGGAATATCAAAAAAGAGAGTCCAGCGGGGCGTTATCTGCAAGAACACGGCGTTGCTGTTGCAGATTTCAACTCTTATGGCTCGCGTCGTGGTAACCATGAAGTGATGATGCGAGGAACATTTGCAAATATTCGTATTCGCAATGAAATGGTGCCAGGTGTAGAGGGGGGATATACCTTACATATACCGACAGGCAAACAAATGGCGATTTATGATGCGGCAATGCAGTATCAACAAGAAAATCGCCCATTAGCTATAATCGCCGGTAAAGAATATGGTTCAGGTTCTAGCCGAGATTGGGCAGCTAAAGGCACGAATTTATTAGGAGTAAGGGTCGTTATTGCTGAATCATACGAGCGTATTCACCGTTCTAACTTGATTGGTATGGGGGTTATACCTTTAGAATTTAAAGATGGGGTATCCCGTAAAACTCTCGGGCTAAAAGGTGATGAACGCATTGATGTTACAGGGCTGCAGTCAATTACTCCAGGGCAGGATATCAGGGTGAAAATCACGTATGGCAATGGGGATATAAAAGAAGTTATAACCCGCTGTCGTATTGATACCGCAACGGAGATGGATTATTACCGTCACGGTGGTATTTTGCATTATGTGATAAGGCAGATGCTACATTAATCATTATTAATCATTAAATTATGACACTTCAACGCCTGTAAGATTGTATCCTACGGGCGTTTTTATTTTTTAATATTTAATCTTATTTATCAATCTTGTTTTTTCTCAATATTTTTGATGGCAATCTACGTTATGGTGTTAAATAGACGGTAAATTAAAGGAGAAAATAGTCGCAACTAGGCTAAATGAAAATAGGGTGAAGTTCGCCATAAATAAGTTTCTTTGTGCAAAATAATTGAATGTAATAGCTTTAGCATGGGGCACCATGTGACTGAGCTTATCGAAAACACTATTAAGGAAATGAGTATGGCAGATATCAATGAAACCGATTTCTATAAAGGGGCATTGTGGGCAGCAGATATCTTATTAACCACATCCCATTTTGATGGTGCGAACGAAGAGGTTCGTGACATTTTGGAGCACATACCTAACTTATATTCTATTGTGATGAGAACACCTGAAACGGAAGTCCATGATTTGCGTTTATATGCAGACAAAGAATTTCCACTCGGCTTAAATGCAGATTATACCGCCATTACCATTGCGCCATTACAAGACTACTTTGATATTCTGCCGATGCCCGATCAAAACCCTGAAAGTATTACGGTTGAAGTTGATTACTGGGGAGTGGTCGCAACAACATCTGCGGGTAAACAAGATTTATTGATTGCTGGTTTGGCAACGGCAGAGCAAGCACAGCATTATGCGCAAACACTAACTCAACAACTTGAATTGCAAAGAGCAAAATAGCCATTTGGTTGTTAATTGGTCGATTTAAGTATTATTATTCAACAAAAATGACAAAAACCCGCACCACTGTAACTATATACAGTGGTGCGGGTTTCTTTAACTGAATGAGATTATAGCGCGTTGGCTTCGGCTAATTGTAAAGCAAAATAAGTGAAAATAAGATCAGCACCTGCGCGTTTGATTGACCCCAGTGTTTCAAGAGCCACACGAGTTTCATCAATTGCACCCGCTTGAGCAGCAAATTTAATTTGTGCATATTCGCCACTGACTTGATAAGCACCGATAGGTAATTGGGTATGCTCGCGTAAATCACGAATAATATCCAAATAAGCCCCAGCAGGTTTAATCATTAGCGCGTCAGCACCTTCACGTTCATCAATTAGTGATTCATGTAGTGCTTCACGGCGGTTCATTGGGTTCATCTGATAGGTTTTTCTATCCCCTTTAAGACATGAACCCGCTGCATCTCGGAATGGGCCATACAGTGCTGAAGCAAATTTTGTGGAGTAAGACATAATGGCGGTGTCTGTAAAACCAGCTTCATCAAGTGCATGACGAATTGCGGCAACTTGGCCATCCATTGCAGCAGATGGGGCAATAAAATCAGCACCTGCGCGTGCAGCGGCAACCGCTTGTAAACCTAGGTTATGAATGGTTGCATCATTATCAACGATATGGCCGTGCATGACACCACAGTGACCATGGGAGGTGTATTCACAGAAACAGGTGTCAGACATCACTATCATTTCAGGGACGGTTTCTTTACAGATACGTGACATACGTGCCACTAAACCATTTTCTTGCCATGCATCACTACCATTATCATCAAGATGATGGGAAACCCCAAAGGTCATCACTGATTTTATTCCTGCATTTGCGATACGCTCAATTTCATAAGCAAGGCGTTTTTCAGGAATACGCATAACACCCGGCATGCTGTTGATTGGCATATAGTCGTCGAGTTCTTCTTCAACAAAAATTGGCAAGCAAAGGTCATTAATAGAAAGGTGAGTTTCTTGGAATAAAGTGCGGAGTTTTTCAGTTTTACGCAATCTTCTCATGCGTTGAATGGAATGCAGGTTGTTCACAGTATCTCCTGGTAGTATGCGGAATAAACCTCAAAAACTCAGTTTATTCGTCAGGGTAATCAGATGGCTAACAGTATAAACCTTATGGAAAGAAAGTGAATATAGCCGTGGATAAATGGCACACTTTGAATGGTGATAATGAAATAGGAAAAATAAAGGGAAGAGCAGAACACTCTTCCTTTGCTGAGGTCATTGGTGCTTAAATAGCATATGGCCCATTTTTTCTGCTTTAACGTCAAGATAATGTTCATTACTTGGGTTGCGGCCAACGATCAACGGAACACGTTCTACCACGTTAATTCCAGCTTCACGCATAATATCGATTTTTCTCGGGTTATTCGTCAATAAGCGGACTTCATTTATCCCCAATAACTTATACATATCAGAGCATAAGGTAAAATCACGTTCATCCGCTTTAAAGCCTAACTTAATGTTAGCTTCAACCGTATCTAAGCCTTGATCTTGCAATGCATAAGCTCGGATTTTATTCAGCAAGCCAATATTTCGGCCTTCTTGACGATGGTAAAGTAATACCCCTCGGCCTTCTTTACTAATCTGAGAGAGTGCGGCTTCTAATTGAAAACCACAATCGCAACGTAGACTAAATAACGCATCTCCTGTTAAACATTCGGAGTGGATCCGGCTGAGTACCGGTTCCTTTCCTGAGATATCGCCAAAAATTAACGCTACATGATCACGACCGGTTGCGATTTCTTCAAAACCCACCATCAAAAATTCACCAAAAGGTGTAGGAAGTTTTGCTTCGGCAACGCGTTTTAGCTGCATATTTTCTTTCATTAGTTAAAGTAACTCTTGCTTAATTAATAACGTTTATCGATATAAAGTAGCTTAACTATAATACATCGATGCTATATGACGTTTAGCATATAGAGGTTGGTATTCTTTGCACACGACCAACGCTGTATTACTATAACAGAGTTAATAATAGGTGAATGGAATATTTGTATATTTAATAGAACTTTATTTGGAACACGTTGAATGAAAAAAACTGTTTTGGTCGTTTGTACTTTTGCATTGTTATTAATTATGCCTCCCATGGTGATGATAGTTACAGGGTGGCATTGGTCACCAGAAACCCAGTTTAACTCAATGAAATGGATACTCTGGCTGACAGACACTGCGGGAGCACCTTATAGTATTTTAACGTCTCTGTTATTTCTTGGAGCTGTTGTATTTATCTTTCGTTCAGAAAAAAAACAGCGACTGAAAATATTGCTTGTTCTTGTTGGCATTGTATTACTGCAGCAAGGTTTGAAGACGGCATTAAAAAGTACGTTTAAAGAGCCTCGCCCTTATGTGGAATGGCTAGCAACCGAATATCAAATTCCTTCATCAGACTTTTATGCGTTAAAACGTATTGAACGAGCAAAATTAATTAAAGACACCGTCAAACAAGATGAATATATAGCGAAATGGCAGCGTAAACACTGGCAAGCAGAAACTGGATATTCTTTTCCTTCTGGTCATATGTTATTTGCGGCTGGCTGGGCATTGTTTTTAATTGCGCTTTTTTGGCAACAACGTTTATACGCTTTATCGATAGGGCTCGCTATTTGGGCTGAGGGTATTGCATTTAGTCGTATGTTGTTGGGCATGCATTGGCCTATTGATATAATTACTTCAGTGATCATTAGTGCGTGTTTTGCCTTATTTGGTTATTATATTTTGCGAGCATGGGGAATACTGAGTAAAACCGATTAATCTTTCATCAAGTTAACCATTATTAGGGGAGATCTGACTTAAATCTCTCATTGTATAAAATAAATTGCTTTGTCTGAATGCGTTGGAAATGCTACCTTAACAGGTAGATATTATTGGATGAATAGAACTGATAACGGGAATAAATGTGAAATATTTTCTGATTTTATTACTAGCGGTCGCTTTTTTTATTATTTCGATTACGCTAGGTTCAAGCAATGATCAGGTTATTACATTTAACTACCTGATTGCAAAAGGGGATTTTTCATTATCGACCCTTCTTGCATCACTTTTTGGTGTCGGTTTTGTGCTAGGTTGGCTAGTTTGTGCTGTGTTTTATTTACGAGTCATTGTTAGCCTGAAAAACGCACGTCGTAAAATTAGACGTTTAGAATCACAATTAGGTGCTGGAGAAAGTCATATTTCCGATTCAACCTCATTAGTGACGACTCAGAACAAGGAATAATCCTGTATGTTCGAGTTGCTGTTTCTGCTGCTACCAGTTGCTGCTGCTTACGGTTGGTACATGGGGCGCAGAAGTGCTCAACAAGATAAGCAACAACATGCGAATCGCTTGTCACGTGATTATGTGACAGGCGTTAACTTCCTATTGTCTAATCAACAAGATAAAGCTGTCGATTTATTCCTCGATATGCTGAAAAATGAAGATAGCTCTGCTTTTGAAGCACACCTCACGTTGGGAAATTTATTCCGTTCTCGTGGTGAAGTTGAACGCGCCATTCGTATTCACCAGTCGCTGGTGGAAAGTGCCGCTTTATCATTTGAACAACGCTTATTAGCAACTCAACAACTCGGTCGAGATTACATGGCTGCTGGGGTTTATGACCGAGCAGAAAACATGTTTCAACAATTGACGGATGAAGTCGATTTCAAACAAAGTGCCTTACAATCCCTGTTAAATATTTATCAATTAACCAGTGATTGGACAAAAGCTATTGAAACGGCAGGTAAACTGGTTAAATTAGGGCATACAGAACTACGTGAGCAAATTGCACATTTTTATTGTGAACTAGCGACTCAACAACTTGCTAGCGATGATCTCGAAGATGCACTGATCTTTTTAAATAAGGCAGAGCAAGCCGACAACCACTGCGCTCGGGTCTCAATTATGAAAGGGCGCTTGTTCATCGAACAAGGTAATTACGACAAAGCAATTCATGTCCTAAAACAAGTCTATGAGCAAGATAGAGAGCTCGTCGCTGAAACGCTACCTTTGCTGTTTGATTGCTATCAACATACTGGCCAAGCCGATGAGTGGGAAGATTACCTACGTCAGTGTGTTGCGGGTAACTCAGGGGCTATTGCAGAGCTTTATTTAGCGGATATTATTGTTGAAAAGCAAAATCACGAAGCCGCTGCAAATTATATTAATGACCAAATTCAACGTCATCCTACCATGCGTTTATTTTATCGTTTAATGGATTACCATCTTGAAGAAGCTGAAGATGGAAGGGCAAAAGAAAGTTTGATTTTGCTACGAAAAATGGTAGGGGAGCAAATTCGTACCAAACCCGATTATCGTTGCCATAAATGCGGGTTTACATCGCGTGCATTATATTGGCATTGCCCATCTTGTCGCTCGTGGGACACGATTAAACCTATTCGTGGGCTAGATGGGCAGTGACAGCGTCACTTTTTAAATAATAACGACTCTTTAAAGGCTAAGAAATGATTTCCTCAACTGAGAACCACACACATTCACCAATTATTGTGGCACTTGACTATGAAAATGCTAATGAGGCTTTGGCTTTTGTGGATCGCATTGACCCACGTGATTGTCGCTTAAAAGTAGGCAAAGAAATGTTTACTTTTAATGGTCCTCAATTTGTTAAGTCACTCCATGATCGTGGTTTTGATGTTTTCTTAGATTTGAAGTTTCATGATATTCCAAATACTGTTGCCCGAGCGGTTGCAGCTGCGGCTGAAATGGGGGTATGGATGGTTAATGTTCATGCAAGTGGTGGTGCTCGTATGATGGAGGCGGCACGCCAATCTCTTGAGCCTTATGGTAAAGAGGCGCCATTACTCACAGCAGTAACCGTATTAACGAGTATGGATGAATCTGACCTCATTGGTGTTGGGATTAATCTGTCACCAGCTGCTCATGCAGAGCGTTTGGCCTTATTAACCAAACAATGCGGGCTAGATGGTGTTGTTTGCTCTGCTCATGAAGCCCAACGTTTAAAACAAATTTGTGGTGCCGATTTCAAATTAGTTACCCCAGGTATTCGCCCAATGGGAAGTGATGTTGGGGACCAACGCCGCATTATGACACCACAAGATGCAGTGAAGGCGGGTGTGGATTATATGGTGATTGGTCGTCCGATTACGCGTAGTGAAAACCCAACTACCACATTACAACAAATCAATCAGTCTATTGAGGGTTTGCTATGAGTGATTCAAATAGTCGTCTTGTTTACAGTACAGAAACAGGGCGTATTGCTGAAGATAAACCCAAAATTGAAAGGCCTAAAGGTGATGGTATTGTGCGGATCCGCCGTGAGACATCAGGTCGTAAAGGAAAAGGGGTTTGTGTTGTAACTGGACTTGACCTTGAAGACAGCGAATTAGCTAAATTAGCGGCTGATCTTAAAAAGAAGTGTGGCTGTGGCGGAGCTGTTAAAGACGGTAACGTTGAAATTCAAGGCGATAAACGTGATGTTATCAAACAGTACCTTGAGGCGAAAGGTTTTCAAGTTAAGTTAGCTGGTGGCTGATAGGTTCGAAAATTTTACTGTTTGTCATGAGTGGCTACTTAGAAAGCCACTCATTTTATAACGAAGAAGTGGTTAAATTGCTGCTAACTCAGCAAATAAAGCTGGGTTACGTTTAATGGCGATAAGTATTTTAGCTGCTAGCCCTGTTGGGTTTCGTCGTTTAAGTTCCCAACTTTTAATTGTATCGAGGCTAGTTCCTAGTGCATGAGCTAATTCGCTTTGGGAAACATTCAGTTGTTCTCGAATAGCTTTGACATCAGTAATTTCGTAACGAGTAACATTAGCGGCTTTTTGATGGCCTTGTTTTATTTCAACAGCTTCTTCTAAAGAGGCTTTTAATTCGTTGAATATACTCATTTTATACCTCATTTTTTAGTAATTTCGTTAGTTTCTTTAATTCTGCTTTTTCTAAGTCATTTAGCGTATCTTTGACATTTTTTGGATAAGCCATTATAAAATAAATAATTTCTGCTGTAGCTAGGAAATAAATAACTCGTACACTTGCACTTTTTCCTTTATTACCAGTTGCCATCCTAATTTTACGAAGCCCACCCGTTCCTTGGATGATATCGCCTTTATCTGGCCATGCGATAAGTTCATTTTGTAATATCCTAAGTTCTTCTTGTGTGGCGATAGATTGGATTTGTTTGGTAAAAAAGCTGGTTTCAATAAATTCAATTGCGTGACTCACAGGGTTCCCTCCCTTTGTATTAATTGCAAGTGTACTTTGTACACTTTTTGCCGTCAATAGTTTAATAGATTATCGGATATAAAAAATAAAATAGCGTTCATAATGAACGCTATTTTAGATTAAGGAGAGCGACTAAAGGATATTATGAGATTTATTTGCCTACTTGGTGGCCAATAATTCCGCCAATAGCCGCACCACCTACGGTTCCTATGGAACTTCCGCCTGTCAATACAGCGCCACCAACAGCTCCAACACCGGCACCAATCGCTGTGTTTTTATCGCGTTTAGACATATTTGAACAGGCACTGACGCTGATAGCGACAGTAGCTATCACCATGAATGATAAAATACGTTTGCTTACTGTGTTCATTTTAATGACCCTTAATACAGATTTAACAGTTAACAAAATATCATGATAGGTAAATTTACGAATAAGAATAATCAGGAAAAAATATGGAAAAGTGTTTGCAGTTTAACGTTTAATGCGAATTTTAGGTTGTAAAAAAGTAGATAGAAAAATAAAAGACCATAGGTTTCAAACTATGGTCTTTAAAGAGTAGCAGAAAAGCTGTTATTCGGCTGGTCTAGCGACGATATTACGTGTTTCCATACGAACTTCATTAATGGTGACATTGATAATATCGTTAAGTTGGTAAGCTATTTCACCTTTAACAAGTACATTACCTGTTTCTTGGCTACATTGGATCTCATCACGAACACTATGAATAAAAGGCGCAGGAACAAAAGCTACAGCACCATTATCTACCAAACGGACTCTTACGCCACCACGAGTGATATCAATAATTTCAGCTGGGAATTTGGTATCCGTACCTTCAAAAGGTTTTAAGTAACGAGAATAGAGCCAATCACCTACATCACGTTCAGCCATGCGGTTTGCACGACGACGTTCGGCTAACTTGATTGATAATTCTTCGGATGGCTTATTCGTTGAAGGTTTACCAGCAATAATAGATTTGATTAAACGGTGGTTGACGATATCGGTATATTTACGAATTGGTGAAGTCCAAGTCGCATAAGCTTCAAACCCTAAACCGAAATGCGGGCCGGGCTCAGCTTTGACTTCTGCGAAAGTTTGGTAACGGCGAATGCGGCTATCGAGGAATTGGGTCGGCTGTGCATCTAGTTGACGGCGTAGTTGGCGGAAGCCTTCTAGTGATAATAATGATTCAGCCGTTGTTTCAATGCCGTTATCTTTAAGCGTTTGCACGACTTGGTCAATTTGCAGGGGTTCAAAGCCCATATGCACATTAAATACGCCAAATCCTAATTTTTCTTTCAGTACTGCGGCAGCACAGAGGTTAGAGGTGATCATGGCTTCTTCAACAATGCGATTAGAACTGCGGCGACGTTCAGTCACGATATCAACCACAATTCCTTTGTCATCTAATACAAAGCGGTAATCAGGGCGATCTTTGAACACGAGTGCATTGTTTTCGCGCCATAGTAAACGCCTATCTGCCATTTCTTTAAGCAGCAAAATTTGTTGTTTGTCAGTGTCATTTGCTGGCTGCCAACTGCCTGTATTTTCAAGCCAATCAGAGACTTCGTCATAAACTAATTTAGATTTTGATTCGACCCAAGCGCTGAAAAACTCAATATTATCGTCAATGCGACCATCTTCTTTGATGAGCGCAATGCAGACTAAAGCAGGGCGACGTTCATTTGGGCGCAAAGAGCACAGGTCGTCAGATAATTTGCGCGGTAGCATTGGAATATTAAAACCCGGTAAATAGTTGGTGTAGCCACGGGCTAAAGCCAGTTTATCGAGTTCGCTACCTTCTGGTATATAGCTTGTTGGGTCAGCAATAGCGATATACAGTTTTAAGTCACCATTATCGGTTTTTTCAACATAGAGTGCGTCATCTATATCTTCAGTACTTGCATTGTCTATGGTCGTAAAGTGCAAGTGAGTTAAATCAACTCGTTCAATACCTTGGTCATCACGTTCGCTATCAACCATTTGCGGTTCATTACGGTCTAATTGGTGACGGCGTAACGTTACCCACCATGGTGCAAAATGATCATCTCCGTCAGTGATAAACTCAGTAATTTCAGCGTAGAAGGTTTTATCGCCTTTTAATGGATGGCGTCGCATTTGTGCAACAACCCAATCATCTTGCTTAAACTCATGAGTAATGCCATTGATAGGACGGCAAGAAATCATATCCTTCAGTAATGGGTGATCGGGAATGACAAATAAACGGTTATCATTTTCTTTCTTTTGTATTTTCCCAACAAACCTATCTAAAAAAGGTTCTACCAGTTCTTCTGGTTCTGCAAATTCACGGTCTTTATCGGTATGAACCGCAGCAATAACACGATCACCATGCATGACCTTTTTCATTTGAGGAGGCGGAATGAAATAGCTTTTTTGGCCATCAACTTCGAGGAAGCCAAAGCCTTTTTCTGTACTTTTTACCAGCCCTTCGACGCGTGGGGTTTGGGCATGTAGTTTTTGTTTAAGCTGTGCGAGCAGTGGGTTGTCTTGGAACATACTTACCGTTTAATTAATATTGGGTTTGGCTCTATTGTTACGTAAGACAAAGTCTTAGAGCAAGGAAAAAATGCGTTACCGGCTAGATTCATGATTAAAAGTATCGTTTATCTATAACCTATTCAAAATAGTATCTTGGTCAATCTTCTGGATATATTTTATCTTTAAATTCGCATAAATCTTCGATAATACAAGAGCCACAGCGGGGTTTGCGGGCAATACAAGTATAACGTCCATGCAAAATAAACCAATGGTGACAATCTACTTTAAACTCTGCAGGTACAACTTTAAGGAGTTTGTCTTCAACTTCAACGACATTCTTACCAGGAGCAAAGTTAGTACGATTGCAGACACGGAAAATATGCGTGTCAACGGCGATAGTCGGCCAGCCAAATGCGGTATTAAGAACCACATTTGCCGTTTTGCGGCCAACACCCGGTAAAGCTTCTAAAGCCTCTCGGTTTTCAGGGACTTGGCTGTTGTGCTTTTCGATTAAAATTTGACAGGTTTTATAGACGCTTTCAGCTTTGGTATTAAATAAGCCAATGGTTTTAATGTACTCTTTTATTCCATCCACACCGAGTGCCATAATAGCTTCAGGCGTATTAGCTACAGGATATAGCTTTGCTGTCGCTTTATTGACACTCACGTCAGTAGCTTGAGCTGATAATAAAACGGCGATTAATAGCTCAAAAGGGGAGTTAAATTCTAACTCCGTTGTAGGGTGTGGGTTGTTATCCCGTAGACGAGTTAGAATTTCAATGCGTTTTGATTTATTCATTGCTCACAAAATATCGTTGTTAAGAAATATGGCTGCCGCAACCTTGCTGTTTTTCATATTCACGTTCTGGTTGAATACCAGATTGTCGTGCGGCTCTTTTTTTCATTTTTTCATCAATTAAGTATTTCGCAGCTAATAGTAGTGCTAGGCCAATGAAGGCACCAGGCGGTAGCATAGCGAGTAAAAATGGGGAATCAAGGTGTAACACTTCAATACGAAGGGAGGTAGCCCAAGAACCGAGTAACAAGTCAGCGCCATCAAATAAGGTCCCATTCCCTAAAACTTCACGAATTGCTCCTAGAACAAGCAAGGTCGCGGTTGCACCTAAGCCCATAGCAAACCCATCAAGGGCAGATAGCCCAACAGGATTACGAGATGCATAGGCTTCTGCGCGTCCAATCACAATGCAGTTGGTAACGATTAACGGAATAAAGATCCCGAGAGATTCATATAAACCAAAAGCATATGCGTTGATTAACATTTGTACCGCACTAACAACAGAGGCAATAATCATCACGTAGATAGGGATGCGAATTTCTGATGGTACCCAACGACGTAAAGCAGAAACTGCAACATTAGTACAAACTAAGACTAATGTGGTCGCTAAGCCTAGCCCTAATGCGTTGGTTGCTGTTGATGACACAGCGAGCAGCGGACAAAGCCCTAATAATTGAACTAATGCAGAGTTGTTTTTCCACAAACCTTGCACTAATAAGTCTTTAGATGTATCGCTCATTATTCGTCCCCACAGCGTGGATAATTCGATAATTGTTGTGGAATTTGTTGCATAAATACCGCAGTACGTTTAGTGGCATTGACGACTGCTCTGGGTGTAATTGTTGCCCCAGTAAACTGATCAAATTCACCTCCATCTTTTTTAACTGCCCATTTAGGGTCATTATCAGAGGTTATTTTTTTACCACTAAAATAAGTAATCCAATCAGATATTCGTGTCTCAATTTTGTCACCAAGCCCAGGTGTTTCATGATGTTCTGTAACACGAGTTCCCAGTACTGTACCGTGAAAATCTGTACCGACTAATAAATGTATAGCGCCTGAGTAGCCGTCTAATGCGGTTGTTTCCAAGGCAGCAGCAACAGGTTCGCCATTTTTACGGGCTAGATACAAGCGCCTAGGTTGTTTATTACCCAGTATGGCCTCATTAGTGACTAAATAACACTCTTTTGCGAGGTCGTTATCGTATAAATCACTTGGTATTACTTGGTCGAGTAGTTTTTTCTGAACAATAGCAGCTTGCTCAGCAATAGTCTCTTTCGTTAACGTGTACACCGCAGCGCTAAGCGCAGTGGTTCCTGCTGCAAAGATGGCTAACGTTACCCCATGGCGTCTCATCGTGTTCAACATACGGTTATCCTTACTTATGTCCATGACCGTACGCACGAGGCTGCGTATAGTAATCAATTAATGGAACAGTAATATTGGCGAGTAACACGGCAAAAGCAACAGCGTCAGGGTAACCACCGTATACACGGATCACCCAAACAAGAAAACCGATAATCACACCAAAAATAATCCGTCCCCTAGGCGTTGTCGATGCGGTTACAGGGTCAGTGGCAATAAAAAATGCCCCTAGCATAGTGGCACCAGACAATAAATGAACCCATGGCGACGCATGTTGGCTATCATCAATTAAATAACTAACAATAGATAAAACTGCCAATGTACCTAAGAACGAAACCGGAATATGCCAACTAATAATACGGCGCTGTAATAAGAACAAACCACCCACTAAATAGCCAATATTCACCCATTGCCAACCAATTCCCGCTAAGGAACCTTGTAAAATAGGTTGTTGTAATACTTCAGAAATAGAATGAGTCAGTAGGCCCGTTTTAAAGCTATCAAGCGGGGTCGCTTGGCTCATGCCATCAATGCCTGTACGTAGTTGCTCGAGGGTAATACCTGTTGGAGTATGGCCACTGAGAATAATGGATAGGCTATCAAGTGCAGAAATCGACATATTTTGTAATTCATGCGGAGGTAGCCAGTTTGTCATGTGAACAGGGAATGATATTAGCAAAACGACATAACCCACCATCGCAGGGTTAAAAGGGTTTTGCCCCAATCCACCATAACATTGCTTAGCAATCGTAATAGCAAAAAATGTCCCTAATACGATCATCCACCAAGGTGAGAGCGGAGGTAGGCTGATAGCTAATAATAATGCGGTCACAATGGCGGAATTATCTTTTAGTACAGGAACCACAGGTTGTTGGCGTAAACGAATAGAAACTGCTTCTGTGATAACCGCTGTTAGCACCGCTAAAATAATTTGGTATAAGGTGCCAACGCCAAAGAAATAAACTTGAGCAGCAATACCCGGTATTGCTGCTAAAAGTACCCAAAGCATCACTAAACTGGTGCTTTGATTGTTATGAGTAAATGGTGCGCTAGCAATTTTTAAACGGCGATTTTTCGCATCAATTGGCCTAAATTTCATCTCGTTATCACTTACTCTGTAGTCGTTTGTTCATGTTGTTTTTGTGCTTGCTTTGCTTTTACTCGCGCGATCGCAGCGGCAACGGCAACTTTTCGAGGGTCGGTTTCCTCTTCAATGGGTTGTTCAGCGGCGGGTGTAAGCTCTTCTTGTGCGAGTTGTTCTGCTTGAGCT